>QHPM01000237.1 GCA_003219095.1 Verrucomicrobiota bacterium | reverse complement strand
AAACCAACCTTGCAATCTTCGCGGTAACACTTGTAATTAGGTGGAATGATTTCCAGATGCGCGGCCGAGGTGGACGCCTGGCGTGAGGTCAAAGATGGGTGGCGCCCGCTCTACGGGGATGTCGATCAATTCGGAGTCGCTGTCGAATGGCATGACTTTCGCACGCTGCGTTCCTTCGATTGGGGCCGCAGTTTTCATCCGCGCAGCCTCGAATTTTGTTTGAACTTGCAAGGCCACGGCGCGGTTGGGGCGGTTGGACGAACGCAAAGCGACTATGCGCCCGGTGACTCTGGCTATTACGCAGTCGGGGATGAGCAGTTGCCGGCATCCCGCCGCGCGCATGACCATCATCAATTCGTCACCCTGGAATTCTCGCGAAAACATTTGCAAAAGCAGCTCGTGCAGAATGAATCCGATCTCGAGCCGGAGATCCGGCATGTGAATCCACCGGTGGCCAAAGCCGCCCAAATTCTCTGGTATCAAAGCAAAGCCCTCGAGTTGATGGCGCATTTTCTTTTCGAGCCGAAGGATCCGGAATTTTTTTGTATGCGACAAAAAAGAGTGGCGCGCGACCGGGTGGAACGGACCAAGGAATTGCTGGCGCGCGATCTGGCCAACCCGCCGACTTTGGAGATGCTCGGGCAGGAAGTCGGTTGCAGTCCGTTTTACTTAAGCCGGACTTTTTCGCGCGAAGTCGGCCTCACCATTCCACAGTATCTCCGCAACATTCGGATGGAACGCGCGGCCGAGCTTTTGCGCAGCGGTCGATTTAACGTCACCGAAGCGGCGATCGAAGTTGGCTACTCCAGCCTGAGTCATTTCAGTAAGGCATTCTGCGAAACGATCGGGTGCTGCCCCGTGCTGTATCCGGCGGCGAAGAATGTAATTCTCGATCGTTAGTGTCATCCTAACCGAGTCGAGGATCCCGTGGAATTACCTTAGAGCTTTCGCGACGGGTTTCCTCGACTACGCTCGGAATGACGCACTTCTTCAATGAAAATCACCCGCGCGCTCATCTCCGTCTCCGATAAGAAAGGGATCGCGGAATTCGCGGGGGCCCTTGAGAAACAGGGCGTCGATATCATCTCGACCGGCGGCACTGCGGAATTACTGCGCAAGAAAGGCGTGCCGGTGCGCGAAATATCCAGCTTCACTGGCTTCCCCGAAGTCTTGGAAGGACGGGTAAAAACTTTACATCCGCGGGTGCACGGTGGCTTGCTCTACAAGCGGGGCAATCCGAAGCAAGAAGCGGAAGCGCGCGAACAAGGTTTCGAGCCGATTGATCTCGTCGTGGTCAATCTCTATCCATTTGAACAGACCATTGCGAAACCAGACGTAAGCCTGGCGGAGGCGATCGAAAATATCGATATCGGCGGGCCATCGATGATTCGAAGCGCGGCCAAAAATTATGAGAGCGTGACGGTGGTGGTGGATCCGGCAGATTACAATCTCGTGCTTGAAACCATGCGCGATAACGACGGCGAGACGACGTTGAAGTTGCGTGAACGCCTCGCCATTAAAGCGTTCATTAAGACTTCTTCCTACGATCGCGCCATCAGCACATTCCTGAACCAGGAGCAAACAACCGAAGCCTCCTTTTCACTGACCATGCCACTGGTGACGCATTTGCGTTACGGCGAAAATCCACATCAGAAAGCCGCGCTTTACGGTGATTTTGATCGGCACTTTGAAAAACTGCACGGCAAGGACCTGTCGTTTAACAACATTCTCGACATTAGCGCGGCGACCAGTTTGATCGGCGATTTCGAGGAAGCGACGGTCGCGATTTTGAAACATACCAATCCATGTGGAGTCGGAACCGACCCCGATCTCCGCGAAGCGTGGGAGAAAGCCTTTGCCACAGACAAGCAGGCGCCCTTTGGCGGTATCATCATTTGCAATCGCGAAATCGACGAATCCCTGGCCAAAGTCATTAGCGAAATTTTCAGCGAGGTGATTATTGCCCCGGAATTTTCCGGAGAAGCGCGCACGATTTTGCAGAAGAAAAAAAACCTGCGCCTTATTCGGTTGCTTGCCCCGGGTGCGGAACTTTCGCCGAAGAAAGACATTCGTTCCGTCTGCGGCGGTTTGCTCGTGCAGGAGGCGGATACGGGTGGCGAAGATGCAGAACGCGTGGTTTCTAAACGTCAGCCCACTCAGAGTGAACTCGAAGCGATGCGGTTCGGCTGGCGGGTGGTTAAGCATGTGAAATCAAATGCGATCGTTTATGCGGTGCCTGACCGCACGCTTGCTATCGGAGCGGGCCAGATGTCGCGGGTCGATTCCTCGAGGATTGCGATTTGGAAAGCGCAGGAAGCAGGGCTCTCCCTCAAAGGTAGCGCTATTGCCAGCGACGCGTTTTTCCCATTCGCGGATGGTCTCACAGCCGCCGCCGATGCCGGTGCCACCTGCGCGATTCAGCCGGGCGGATCAATGCGTGACGAAGAGGTAATCGCAGCTGCCGATGAGCGCGAGATGGCGATGATTTTCACCGGGGTGCGACATTTCCGGCACTAAGGTCGCCTTCGTCGCGAAGTTTCCAAATCCCAAGCTCCAAATTCCAAGGAAATACCAAAACTCAAAATCCAAAAAGAGACTTCGGCGTTGATGAATTTTGCTGGAGTGTCTTATTTTCGGGGCTGGCACGGCAGAGAATACTTTGTCATCCCGAGTCGCGTAGACGGCGAGGGATCTCGCGTAAGATCGATTGGTCACACAACTGTCGCTTGCCGTAATGCCTCCGCATTAGGTGAGGTCCCTCGCTTGCGCTCGGGATGACAGCGATGAGCCGCCAATGCGCTTTCCCCTATGGTTTAAATGTGATCGGTACGACCAGGCTCCATTCGCGCCCAGGTGCCGAACGCCAGTCATGAAGAGCCGAGACGGCAGCTTGGTCGAGCGCTGGATTACCCGTCGAATGCAGCGTCTGAACCGCAACGGCATGCCCATTTGCATCGAATACGATCCGGAAACTGCCCGATCCTGGTGCTGCTCCACGTTGTCTTGCCTCCGCCGGATAACGCGGCGCCGGTGCGTAAATCAGTTTTGATCCACGAAGCGGAATCTTCGCCGGTGTTGGACTTCGTGTTGCCGTTGCTGATGCCGTCGGCGTGGTCGGGCGCGATGATGTCGTCAGTGTTTGCCAGGTCGCAGTCATGTTCGATGAAACTTGTGCCAGCAGAATGCCAGCGGTAGCGGCCGGCCTGATCGCGCATGAATTGTTTCCGGCGCGAAGAGTAACAATGCCAACGACCTCGCCTCGCTGATCGATGACGGGTGCGCCGGCGCTCGTTTTGGACAGAGCGGGGGTCACGTCAAACCATTCACCCGCGTCGTCGGAAAAGCGCCCGCTGATTTTTTCCTGGAGCACCGCCGAGTTTGCGCGTTCAACCGGACTGAGAATAACTGCAACATCGCCGCCGATATCCGGCAGGGCCGTCGCACTCGGCGCAAGAAATGGTAACGTCCGCGTCGCGTCAGCTTTCAAAAGAACAAGGTTTTGTGCCGGTGTTTGGGCGAGGGCACCCGACACGTTGTAAATCGCGCCATCAGCCGCTTTCGCAACCGCATTAACTCCGCCCGCCAACACACTGCGATCGGCAATGAATTTTCCGTCATCGGAAACAAAGAAGCCGTGGCCGTTTTTAACTAAGTGTCCGGTTTCGTCGAAAACGGAGATGATTATGACAGCTGATCGAACCGGTTGCGCGAGCTCGGAGAAATCGCTTGCCGGCGTTTGTGAAGGTTGCGCTGAAGGCGGGGCAATCGATTGGGCTGAGGTGGAATGTAACGGCGACGGCGAAGGTTCACGTGCGCGGGCTGCTGGATTCTTGCGCTCGCATGAAACGAACGCGCACAGAATGAGAATGAAATAGAGCGGAGCGCGTCGCATCCGCCTTAACGACATCCCGTGCGCGCCGCTGACTCAAGGAAAATCAACGACCAAACCTACAGTTATCCCGGCGTCCCGCGATTGTGGGATCGAGGGAT
>QHPM01000236.1 GCA_003219095.1 Verrucomicrobiota bacterium | reverse complement strand
GGCCACATCGAATCTGAGTTCTGGCCATCAAGCACCGGATTGGCGGGCCCGGGATCGCTCATACTTCGGTCTGCACCGACTACCTTTTGTAATGCGGCAAAGCTGCCGATCGCCACGGCGGTTTTTCCGATGAAACTTCGACGAGTGAATTCACTCATAATCATTTCTCCTGGGGGTTTTGAGTTTGCGCTTGCGAATTGGAATTGTTCACGTCATGCGGTCCATACTTGATATAGGATGCTGAGCAGGACGAGGGTTAGCCCGCCCCAGACAAACAGGATGGCCTCCTCACGATTGTGTCGGACGACTGGCACGTCGTTCTCGACGCTTGGGTCCCGATCGAAAAATTGGTCTCGTCTGCGCCAGATGAAGACCCCAACGAAAAGAAAGATGACAACCGCGATGGTGAATGCCACGCGCAGCGCCGGAACGCCCGCTTGCTCAATCCCCGCCGCAATAAACGGGATTATCTGGTAACTAATCAGCGTGTTCATTTCGATACTCGAACTGCAGTTCGAACCGAGTCAGGCTTCTCTGCCACGATTACGATGACGCGATCTGGCGGGGAAGGTTTGGGAGGATAGGGCGATCGAAGCAACGCAAACGCGTTGGAAGCGAAGATCGACAACGCGATCACCGCGATCGCAATTGAGCTTTTCGTTTTCATGCCGAAAAGCTACGGACGCGTTCAATCACTTTCTACGACGCGTCTGAATGATTTCCCGATGCCACTGAAGGAGGGAGCGCGACTCCCTCTTCGGAGATAAATATGAAAAGAGGCTCAGTCTCGACAGCCCAGCCCCGCGCGAATAGTTTTAGGCAGATAAAGGAGGCGCGCGTGAAACCGCAAGTAACGATCGAATATTGCACGGTCTGAAACTACGAACCGAAAGCGGCCAGGTTGGCGGCTCTCATTCGTGAAAAGGCGGGCGTGAATCCCAAGTTGATCGCGTCCGGCGGCGGTGCCTTCGAAATTCGCGTCAACAGTGAACTCATTTACTCCAAACTCGAAACCGGCGAGTGGCCCGACTTCGACGCGATCGCGCAACAGATTAGAACGCACAAGTAATCTCAACGCTTTCGCTTCTCTATTTGGACGTTGCAGGTTGGGTGTTGAACTTTGGACGTTTTCCTTTTATCGGAGAGTGAAGGGTGCCTGGTGGCCCTCGCGGTCTTCAAAACCGTTGTCGGTCCGCTTTGCGGGCTGGGATAGGTTCGATTCCTATCCTCTCCGCCTAACGATGTTTGATGTGCGAAGTTTGATGTTTGAAGTGCGAGCAGATCGCGCAGCGAATCCTAAATCAAACCCCAAACATCAAACCTCAAACATTTCGCGAAAGGAGGTGATCGCATGTCGCGCGAGCGAATCCGCAAGCTCACGTCGCTCTCATCCTGTGCCGGGTGAGCGTCAAAGTTGAGCCAAAAGGCCCTGTCGCAAGTTTTGCGGCAGCTACCAAAATTACACGACCCGAACGTGCTCGTTGGTTCCGCCAGCGCGGACGACGCCGGCGTGTATCGCCTAACGAGCGATCGCGCGCTCGTGCAAACGGTGGACTTCTTTACGCCCATTGTCGATGACCCATATTGTTACGGCCAAATCGCAGCCGCGAACGCGATCTCCGATATCTACGCAATGGGCGGCCGTCCGCTCACGGCGTTGAACATTATGGGAATCCCGACTGATCTCGTGTCGAACAAGGTGATCGCTGAAATCCTGCGCGGCGGCAGTGCCAAAGCGAAGGAAGCTCGCTGCGCGATCATCGGTGGACACACAATTCGCAATCCTGAGCCGGTATACGGTCTCGCAGTAACTGGTATCGTGTCGCCGCGGCGCATGCTGACGAATGCACGCGCCCGCACCGGCGACCTGCTTGTCCTGACGAAGCCGCTCGGAACCGGCATTGCCACGACTGGAATCAAACGCGGCCTGACCAGTCCTGAATTGGTGAAGAAATCGATCGCGCTCATGTGCCGATTAAACATCGTCGGCGCGATTTTGGCGGAGCTTGGTTTGATTCGGGCAGCTGTCGATGTCACCGGCTTTGGTTTGCTTGGGCATCTTGCCTCGATGTGCCGCGCGAGTGGTGTCGGTGCACAAATCGTCGCCGCCCGAGTACCGCTCATTAGCTCTGAAATTCCCGCGCTGATCGCGCAAGACTGTGTCCCCGGTGGCACCCGACAGAACCTGGAAACAGCAAATGCCATCGTGGAATGGGACAACACGCCTGAACCGCAGCGCATTCTCCTTGCGGACGCGCAGACCAGCGGCGGTTTGTTGCTCTGCGTTCCGCCGAAACGATTACCACAGGTGGAAGGTGTTTTGAAAAAAAAAGGCACCGTTTGCGCGGCAGTCATCGGCAAGATTATTCGCTCGAGCAGGCCGCGTATATGCATGACAAATTAGTCCGAGGATCACTACGGAAAATTCCCTCCGTGGACAAAGTCGTCGGTGAAATCGGCGAGTGCGATTTGCCGCGGCGCGTGGTTGTCGCCGTCGTTCGACAGGAACTCGCACTGATGCGGGCAGAGAAGAAAATCCCAAACGTTAGCGGTGTAATGAGCCGAGTTCGTGGGGCCATTGAAGTCTTACGGCTCGCGAAAATTCAACCGGTGATCAATGGCACCGGCATTGTAATTCACACAAATTTCGGCCGTGCACCGCTCGGCACGGCCGCGATTGAATCGCTCAGCGCTGTCGCCACGAATTACAACAATCTCGAATACGATCTGACCAGTGGCGAGCGCGGCCAGCGCGCGACTTACCTCGAACACAATCTTGCGCTGCTCTGCGGCGCGGAGGCAACGACGCTTGTGAATAATTGCGCGGCTGCGCTCGTGCTCATCCTGCGGCATTTCACGGCGAAGAAACAGGAAGTGGTCATCTCGCGCGGCGAGCTGATTCAGATTGGCGGCGGCTTTCGCATTCCGGAGATTCTCGAGGCGGGGGGCGCAAAACTGCGCGAGGTCGGCACCACCAACAAAACGGCGCTCGACGATTATGCCCGAGCGCTCGGCCCGAACACCGCGCTGATTCTAAAAGTGCATCGCAGCAATTTCTTCATGGGCGGATTTGTTGAATCGCCGAGCACCGAAGCGCTGGCGAAACTTGCCCACGCGAAACGAATTCCCTTCGTCGAAGATCTCGGCAGCGGCGCGATCGTAGCGACGGAAAAGCTCGGCGAGATGGAACACGAGCCGACGCCTGCCGAGGCGTTGAAAAGCGGTCTAGACCTCGTTTGCTTCAGCGGCGACAAATTGCTAGGCGGCCCCCAGGCCGGAATCATCGCTGGAAAACGGCGTCACATTGCGGCACTCAAGCGTGAGCCGTTTTTCCGCGCGCTGCGCTGCGACAAACTCATTCTAACCGCGCTGCAAGCGACGGTTGATCTCTACCTCGCTGGTAAGAGCAACGAACTGCCGGCGCTCGCGCTGCTCGAAACTACGGTCGAACAGCTGCGCCGTCGCGCCGAAGCTTTGCTTGTGCAAGTTCGCGACCTGCCATTGCGCAGTGCAATCGGCGAAGGCGAGGCACACGTTGGCGGCGGCAGCTTGCCCCGCGCTATCATCCCCTCGGTCACACTCGATCTCCTGCCGGAAAAAATTTCGCTCGACGATTTTGCAATGCGCCTCCGACACGGCTCACCGCCGGTCGCCGGCTACATCGCAAGTGGAAAATTCAAACTCGATCTGCGCACCATTTTCCCGCGGCAGGAT
>QHPM01000111.1 GCA_003219095.1 Verrucomicrobiota bacterium | reverse complement strand
TCATTCAGCATTCACCATTCAAAAGATCTTGGGATGCCAATCCGGCTTTTTCAGGCTGCCTTCGGCTTTGTATTCGAAAAATTTATAGAGCGGAGTTAGAACGAAGCCGGCTCCGCTGGCGTCAATGCGGACGTCGAAATCGATTTTGTCATCGAGAAAACGGGCGTTGCCCTGTCCCACCATGCCAAAGGCGCCGCCATCCACGTGAAAATCGGAGGTGCGGACCACGCCATCTTTGATGGCGAACGACATCTTCGCTTTTCGCGCTACGCGATAACCTACACCCGGCATAATCTTGTTGAGTATGTCCGAAAGCGGGCCAAAGAGCGGGATGGCAAAGACATCGCCATTGCGGACTTCCACCTCGCCCTTGCCGTTCATCGTTCGCGCGTCGCTCCCGGTCCCCGTCCATTCGTAGTGACCGTTCATTAATCCGACTGCGGTTTTGTATTTGAAATAGAGATCGGTCAGTTTTGGAAAATCGACGTGATCGACTGTCATTGTCGCCCGATAGCGCTGGTCGTTTTTCGCGAGAGAAATGTCAGCACCGCCTCGGACGCTGCCGGAAAAAATCGTGCCGTTTAATTCGGAGATTTGCAGCCGATCATCGGTCAGGAGCAACTTCGCATTGATGCGGTCGAATGGCAGCGTTTTATCCAGAAAAACGTAATCCATCCCACTTGGTGAATCGACATTGATTTCGAGCCGCGTGTTTTTGCCGCCACGAAATTGATAAACCCCGCTGCTGGCAATCGTAGGCGGCTTTTGAAACTTGTAGGGCGTAACGACCTTCAGCAGCTTCGGATCGATCCAGTAAATTGCCTCCGTCGGTCGCAACCCCGAAACGACATTCGACAGGCGTGTCTCGTGATGCGCGAAATCGTAGACGAATGTGCCGGTGGCAACGCCTTCGTCGCGCGCCACTCGAAAATTCTCATAGGTGATGGCGCCATCCCCAAAATGAACGATGGCGGAAGCGCTATTGAAACCAATGGTGCGGAAACGACCGCGCTCCAATTGCAAAGTGCCATCGCCTTTCCAAGTCGCGGCAGCAGCGCTCGGCCCGCGAATGGTCAGCTGAACATTAGAGGCATGCGGCCAATCCCAATCCTTCACGAATTCGCGCATGTCGGCTGGTGCTAGAGAACGAAGCGCGTTGGCGTCAATCGTACTGGCGAGATCGATCCGAAAATCATTCGGCGCGTCAAGTAATCGCCCCACTAACTCGCCGCTTTGATGCCGCACATGAATGTCGCGCACCATTGTCCGCTCGCCGTCCCAGGAAAACTCAGCATTCGCACTCAGAAACGGAATTCCTTTGTAAGCAAACCGATCCAACACGGCGTGGCCAATGGCCTGCCAGCGGCGCTGGTCCTGGCCCAATTTGGCCGTTCCCGAAATCTCCAAACGTGGCGGCGCCAGAAAACTGATGTCGGAAACAAGGTGCGAGAGCCCGACGCTTTCCAGCAGCGCGCGCAGATTCAGACTGCTGCGTGCCTGAAACTGAAGCTCATCCGTGGGTCGCCGCCAAATTGCGCTGGCGGTGAATCCGCCCAGGTCATCCTGCAATTCGCATTGCCTGATGCTCAATGTTTGATCGGCGAACTCGCCTGTCATCGCCAGTCTTCGCGCCAGATAATTGCCGCGCTGCCATGGGCCGGTCTGAAGCGTTCCTTCCACTCGTGCATTCTCTAGTTGCGCGACATCGCCACTGAATTTGACCTGCAAACGCGGGCGTTCGGAAAAATTGAACTGGTTCAGCTCGTTCACCACACGCTGCAAGATTGTCAGTCGCGTCTGCCATTCTTCAGGTGTTACTTCCTTCGACGGTTTGTAATCGTTGCGCTTAATCAGTTGCCCGGTCGCCGAAATGCGTATGTCGCAGAAGATTCCGTCCGCCTGACTGACGTAGATTTGTTCCGGCGGAAAATAAATGTGGGCATGCAAATTTTTGATTTGGGCGTGCGGGAGTTTTGGGTCGGCTCCTTCGGGCAAGGGCAACGTGACCTGGGCATTCCGAATATCGACTGCGTTCAAGAAGGGCTGGCGCTGCAGTAACGCGGCGTAGTTCACGTCCAGCGAAATGCGACTGAGCTCCGCGATGGTGTTCTCGCGATTTTTGCGATCGAAAATACGGACATCTTGCGCGACCAAACCGCGGAAGGGGTCGAGCGTCAGCCGGCGGACAGAAGCTTCCACGCCGTGCTTGTGCAATTCCTCCACCACCAGACCGCGCCACTTTCGCCCGAATCCTTTCTTGGCCAGATACCAGCCACCGCCGGCCATGGCTCCCAGCGCCAGAACAACCAGAAACCGCGCCGTGCTGACGAGAAAGCGTCGCGCGAGGGTGCGCGATCGATCCGTCGCAGAAGCGAAAGATTCTTGCGGCGGCTCGAGAAGGGCGGGCATGGCAGCTTTCGTTAAAAAGGTTAACCGTTAAATTGTTAAAACGTTAATTTGGCAACTCAGCATGATTGGCTCGCGTTTCACGATTTAACGTTTCAACGATTTAACTTTTTGCGAAGCAAATGTTTTCCATCTCCGACTTACCGGCAATCAACGCCACGCTCAATCTTGTCAGCACCATTTTCATCTCCGCCGGCTGGTATTTCATCCGGCGGAATTTTTGGCAGCGCCACGTCGTCTGCATGATCACGGCAGTCATTTCCTCCACCTTCTTTCTCGTTGGCTACATCACTTATCACGTCCATGTCGGCGAGAAATCCTCCGGCTTTGCTGGGTGGGTGGCGGCGATTTATTTTCCAATGCTGGCGACGCACGTTTTACTCGCCTTCATCACTCTTCCACTGGTCATTCTCACCCTTGTGCCGGTCTTCCAGCGCCGCTGGGACAAACATCGCCGGATCGCAAAATGGACCATGCCGATCTGGCTTTACGTTTCCGTCACCGGCGTGCTCGTTTACTTAATGCTTTATCAATGGTTCCCGCCGCCCAGTCTTGCACAGCCGCGCTGAATGTTGTTTGCTCAAGAACGCGGCCAGACCGCTTCCAAAACCATGGTCACGATCGGAACCTTCAATGAGCAATCGAAAGCGAAACATTTGCGCGACCGGCTCGGACAAGCAGGGATCGGCGCCGACATCATCGGCGATAGTCATCTGCAACGAGTCGCTTTCATGGCGAAGCCGCAGGCAAACGTGAAAGTGAAAGTGAACGAAAATGACTTCGGGAAAGCGCACGAATTGATGCGGGAATGGGAAGTCTCTGATCCCGACATCGGAGCCGCCCTGCGCTGCCCGCAATGCGAATCTTCCAATATCGAATATCCGCAAATGACCCGGAAATTTCTTACTCCGGCGATCGCGAGCATCCTCTTTGCTCTTAAGATTTTCCCGAAAGGATTCTATTGCCACAATTGCCACTTTACCTGGACCAACGAAAGCGAAGGGCAAATTTCGCGCCTCTGGCACATGATTTTCCCTGGCGCCGATCCGTCGCGAAAAGAGTGACTCCGGCAGGACGCGACCTGCATTGAATCGCGATGATGTGATGAGGCTGCCAAATTCGTTCGCATGAAGTGGCTCTTCGCATTGTTACTGGCGCTCGCGATTTTTGGCGGCGCCGCCTACTTCAGCTACAACATTCTGTTCAAACAGGAGATCGCGGTCCAAAAGGAGCAACGGGGCGAGATTCCTTCAACGCCTGTGCCCGACCTGAGCCTGCCGGAATTTCAAGAAGCAGCGAAATTAAGGCAGGAAGGCAAATTGGTCGAGGCGCGCAACGCCCTCTTCGCCTTCATCCAGAAATATCCCGGTGGCCAGCACTTCGAGGAAGCGAAGGACCTGCTCGGCGCCATAAACATTGATATACTATTCTCGCCCGTACCTTCGCCCGAAAAACAGGAATACATCGTGAAGAAAGGCGACGTCATTGCGCGGGTCGCGCAAAAGATGAAATCGACGCCGGAGCTGATCATGCGCACCAACAATATGAGCGGCACGATGTTGCACATCGGCGAACGATTACTCATTTCCAATCCGGATTTCTCGATGTTCATTCAGACGAAACAGAAAATTATTGCACTCATCAATCACGGGCAGTTTTTCAAGCAATATCATGTCCAGGAGTTGAAACTGCCGCCGAAGCAGCCCGCGCGCATCAACTCCAAGGTGGCTGAGATTTTGGCTTGGAAAAATGGCAAACGCGTCGGTTTCGGCACCCGTGAATACCAGACGAGCACGCGCTGGATTCGTCTGGCCAACGCCGGCTACACCATCTACGCCATCCCGGACTCGTCCCACCCGAGTTCCGATCAGCCGCCCCCGCCACTTGGGCTTGGCATTTCCGCCAGCGAGGCCGAAGAATTGAGCAGCCTTGTCAACGGCAAGACCCCTGTCACCATTACGGAGTAACATGAAGGAGGCACAACCGCTCGACTTCGAGAAACCGATTGTGGAACTGCAACGCCGTTTGCAGGAAATCCGCGATCATTCCGACGAACATGCGCTCGATTTCGATGCCGAAGTCGAGGCAATGGAAGCGAAGATCGAAACGACGCGTCGGGAAATTTACGGAAATCTCAGTGCCTGGCAGCGAGTGCAGATCGCGCGGCACACCCAGCGGCCTTTCGCACTCGATTACGTCGAGCGTTGTTTCACGAATTGGAACGAGTTGCACGGCGACCGTTTGTTTGGCGACGACAAGGCCATGCCGTGCGGAATCGCGATGCTGGGCGAGCAACGTTGCATCGTGATCACGAATCAGAAAGGCCGCAACACCAGGGAAAACGTGATGCGGAATTTCGGGTGCGCCCATCCGGAAGGTTATCGCAAGGCGCTGCGCCTGATGCAGCTCGCCGAAAAATTTAATCTGCCGGTGATTTCGCTGATCGATACGCCCGGCGCGTATCCCGGCATCGGTTCGGAAGAACGCCACATCGCCGAAGCGATCGCGGTCAACCTACGTGAAATGATGAATCTGCGGGTCCCCATTCTCGCCGCCGTTATCGGCGAAGGCGGCTCGGGCGGCGCCCTCGGCATCGGTGTGGCCGATCACGTGATGATCTTGGAAAATGCCTACTATTCCGTCATCAGCCCCGAAGCCTGCTCCGCCATTTTGTGGAAAGATCGACGACACGCCGCCGAGGCGGCCGAGGCACTCAAACTGACGGCGCACGATTTGATGAAACTCAGCGTCGTCGATGAAATTGTTCCGGAACCAAATGGCGGCGCGCACCGCAACCATGAGAAAGCCGCACAAATCCTCGGCGGAGCGTTGCGATCGAATCTTAAGCGCCTGCTCAAAACGCCGATGGATCAGCTGCTAAAAAAGCGTTACGCGAAATTCCGTCGCCTCGGCAATTTTGCCGAGCCGCCAAAGGGCAATGGCGCCACCGGCTGATCGAGCCGTTCTCGCTACCTGGAACATGAAGGGCAGACTTGGCTTGGCGAAAATTTCGTTTCTGGGCCTTTCTCTCATTTCAGCCAACGCCTCCACCCCGTCGCTTCATTTGGACCAGGATACCGTCGGATTCGCGAACATGACCGTGTTCGAATACCAAAACGGCATCGCCCGCGTCCGTCGCGGCGAGTCGGCGAAGCAGAAACGCTACACCCGCCGATGCTTCGTTCTTTGCCGCACCACCATGCAATTCAAAAAGTTTGCCCGTTTCGATCCACATGCACCGCCTTTGAATGATCAGGATTTGGCGAAACGAATTCGCCAGGTCACTCGTCGCGCGGCCTGGCGCGACACGTTGCCGCAGGACGAGCGTATTGTTTTCCCCGGCTATTCAAACTTTCGTCAGATGAGCACGGACCGGGGCTTTATCGTGCAGCGAAATATCGGTTACGGCTGGCCGACCTACTGGCGCTTGGGGAACGCCCGGACATTTTTTGAACCGGGGATCGGCTATCAGGAAAAGACCCACCAAAAACTTAACACCATTCTAGGTCGCGGTGATTTATTCGTCGCTTTCCTCACCACCCTCCCGCATATGCGGATTAATCACGCCGTTCTTGTTTATGCGAAAGAAGCGGGCTCAGCGGAGGTTGATCACTACCTCGTTTACGATCCAAATCATCCGGAAGGGCCGCGCCAACTCTCGTGGTCGCAACGCGAACGCTCGTTTGAATACCAGAAAGACTGGGACTTTGTCGGAGGGCGCCTTCGCGTTTACCAGATTTACGGCATGCCTTTGCAGTAAAGGGACCTAGTCGAACGCCCGCAGTAACGCGATGTCATCCTCAGCGGCAAAGACGCGGGGGACCTCACAGTCGGTCACACGTCACTAAACTCGTATCAGCAATCCGCGTTTGAGAGGTCCCTCGCCCCGAGACTTTCGGGTCTCCGGATGACGCCCGCGCTGCACCACCTGAATGCGCATAATCAAACGGCATTCGCTAAGGCCAAGCGATGGATAGCCGGCTTCGGCGCAGGCGGGGGATAAAGAAAGCGCAACATTGGATCGACCCGCGCGCCCCAAGCCGCTTCACTGTGATCAGCCCCTTCGATTTCGTGATATTCAAGATCGTCGTGCAAATTCCAGCCCCGCTCGACTAGGGCTGCGCATAAATTGCGTGCTCGCTCCCAGCCCGGTTCGGCCGTGCCAATATCGAGCCAGATCCTGAGGGGAAGTTTTTTATCTAACGCCTGCACTCCCCTTACGATCACTTCATCGTCCCACCAAACCGACGGCGACATTACCGCCAGGCGCGAGAAGACATTTGGAAACCAAAGCCCAAGCGTCATCACGAGGAGACCACCGAGCGATGCCCCGCCAAGGCCGGTAAATTCGGCTTCCGGCTTTGTCCGATATTTCGAATCGATCAATGGCTTTAATTCCTGGATCAAAAATTTCCCGTACTTCCGGGCCAGGCCGCGGCTACGCTTTTTCCGTTTCGCTTTGCTGTCGATGATGCCACGCGTCGGGGCGTATTCGTGAATGCGGTCCGGGCCGGTATTCGCAATCGCCACAATAATGATCGGCTCGATGAGTTTGCGGCGAATCAACCGCTGTGCGGTTTCATCGACGCCCCATTCCACGCCGGCGAAGGCAGTCGCGGCGTCGAAAAGGTTTTGCCCATCTTGCAAATAGAGCACGGGATAACGGCGTCGAAGTAAGCGCCGGTATCCTGGCGGCAAATAAACCAGAATATCGCGGCGGTTTCCGAGGGTACGCGAAGGAAATTGACGGTGGCGTTGAATATTCCCAGTCAGGCTGTGCTGCGGCATCCTTGTTACAAGCGGTCTCAAGAGTGAAATCGGCAATACAGATTCCAGCGGGATGCCCTCATCCGAGCCTTCTCCCACGAGGAAAAGGAACCACTTCTCTCCCGCTGGGAGAGACGGGCGCTCGAAGCGTCAGTGAGGGCAGAGTTGAGGTAAGGATTTCGGACTTTTGCAATCACTTTTAGTAATCCCCGAAGAAAGCGGCCTTGTCCAATTTCGATCGCCTGTTTGCTTCGAATTTGGCTGTTAATCCTTCGAATCCGTTCTATAAAAGCCGACCTGATTTATGCAGGAACGTTACATCAAGTGGTGGACGCCATATTTGAACCGCGAGTTCGAGATGCTGGTCTTCGGTAATGGCGGTGGGTTGCCTCTGATTATTTTTCCAACTTCGTTTGGCCATTATCACCAAAACAAGGATTTCGGCGTGATCGATTCCGTCGCCTGGTTTGTGGATAACAACCGCGTCACCATTTATTGCCCAGACTCAATTGATCTCGACAGTTTCTACAACAAAGCCATTCATCCCGCCGATCGCATTCGCACCCACATCGCGTATGAGAATGTGATTGTGCGTGACGTTTTCGATTTCGCCCGGCGCGAAGGCAACACCCATCGGGTTGGCGTTTGTGGTGCGAGTCTTGGCGCCTATCACGCCGCCAACATCGCTTTCCGGCATGCCGATGCCGTCAGTCATCTCATCAGCCTGAGCGGCGCCTTTGAGATCAGTGATTTCTTCGATGGCTATCACGACGACAACGTTTATTTCAACAGTCCTTACGAATATCTGCCGAACCTGCCTGACCCGTGGAAATACAACCACATGAACATCATTCTCGGCACCGGCGAATGGGATAATACTCGCCATGAGTCGATGCGGCTCTCCGGCATCCTGAATGCAAAAGGGATCCGCCATTGGCTGGACGACCGGAAATGGTGCGGGCACGACTGGAACTACTGGCGCGAGATGCTTCCGCATTATTTGTCGAGCTTTTGACAATCACTTTATGAAAAAAATCGGAATCTTATTTGGCCAGGAAAACTCTTTTCCCTGGGCCTTCATCGATCGGGTCAATCAAAAGACCGGGGGGAAGGGGATCGTCGCGGAAGCGGTCAAAATCGACAAAGTGATTCAAGGAGAGCCGTGCGGGTACGACGTGATCATCGATCGCATTTCGCAGGACGTACCGTTCTATCGCGCGTTTTTGAAGAATGCCGCCCTCACCGGAACTGCGGTGGTCAATAACCCGTTTTGGTGGAGCGCGGACGAGAAGTTTTTCAATAACGCGCTGGCTACAAAAATCGGAGTCGCCGTTCCGCGCACCGTGCTCCTGCCTTCGCATCAGGTCCCGACCGATACCAACGCGAACTCATTTCGCAATCTGGCGTATCCACTCGATTGGGAGGCGATTTTCAACTACGTCGGCTGGCCGGCATTTTTCAAACCATTCGCGGGCGGGGGCTGGAAAAACGTTTATCGGCTGCACAATCCGGAAGAATTTTATCGCGCTTACAGCGAGACCGGCCAGCTCGTCATGATGTTGCAGGAAGAAGTGAAATTCCAGCTGTACTTCCGCTGTTATTCAATCGATCAGCGCAACGTACGGATCATGCCTTACGAACCGCGGCATCCTTATCATTTGCGTTATCAAACCGAGTGGCAGGCGCCGAAGGAAGTGTTGCAGGATGTCGAGCGCGGCGTCTTACAGTTGAATCAATATCTCGGTTACGATTTGAACACAGTTGAGTTCGCCATGCGGGAGGGCGTCCCGGTGGCGATCGATTTTTGTAATCCCGCGCCCGATGCCGAAGTAACTTCCGTTGGTCAGGCGAACTTTGAATGGGTGGTCGAGGCGGTTTCAGAAATGGCAATTCGCAAAGCACGCGAGCATCAACCCGGTCGAGATAACCTGAGCTGGGGAAAATTTGTGCAGGCCGGGGCCACGCGGCGTGCACTTGGCGATTTAAAATAAGCCGCACGCCGCTCAGTCGCGGCTACAAAATCGCTGGAGGATTGCGCGTATCCCTCCAGCCTCATCTTTGGCATTTCGGGCACCACGCGGTGGTCCGCCCGCCAATCGTCGCGCGACGCAAAACCGCTTTGTGTCGCGGACATTTACCACCGGTGCGCCAGCGTTCGTGAATTAACCACGTCCGCGGCAATGTGGAATCATCCGGGCCGATGATGCGCAGCGATTGCCGGGCAACGAACTTGGTTGCGCGAAAAAGCTCATCGCGCTCTCCGGCGCTCAATTTGCCAGCGCGTTTCGAGGGCAGGATTTTTGCGCGCCATAAAATTTCATCGGCCATCCAGTTGCCGATGCCAGAAAACCCCGATTGCATCAGGACGACAGCTTTGATCGAGGCTTTGCGGTGGCGATTGAGAAATCGATCGAGAAACGCGCGATCGAATTTAGCCGATACAATCTCGGGTACGCCGTTCTCCCACCATCTCGGCGCAGTTTTGCCATGATGAAATTGCACGCGGCCAAATTGGCGCGCATCGGTGAAGATGAGCGCGCGTTTCCCCTGATACAAAACAAGGTGATCATGCTTTTGCGGGTGAAAATCGGGGGCCGCGGCCTGCATTTTCCCGCTCATGCCGAGATGCAGGCCAAGCCAATTCTCGTTAGAAAATCGGAAGAGCATGCGCTTGCCGCGCGCTTCTGAAGTCAACAAGTGCGCTCCGCCGAGTTCTTCGCGCAAGGCGCGCGTGTTTGTGCCGCGAAAAACCCGCTTGCCCGCATGGAGCTTGATCCCGAAAACACGATGTCCGATCCCGGCATTCCACTGCCGTCTGAAATATTCCACCTCCGCTAATTCCGGCATGGCGCGGAACATAGACATTCCTGTCTGTGCGCCAAACAGGGATTCCTGCCTGTTTTCCGAAAAGGGGCGCAACAGGCTGAAAGTTCGTCGGGCGCGAAGGCTGGAAAGCCTATGTTCCCTATTGCCATGGGATCGCGGAGCGTAACCGTTCCGAATTGATCTTGAAAAGCGCAGGCTCCGACCCGCGGCCTGCGACCGCGGCTACAAAAAACGAAGGGACGCGCTTCCGCGTCTGGGACTTGCCGAAGCATCTCCCTCCGGCTTAGCGCTCCCCACAGTTTCCCCCCGGCCGCCCCGTGCTAAATTTATCCGAATGGAAAAGGTCATCATTGTCGGGAGCGGCTGCGCCGGCTTGACGGCGGCGATTTACGCCGCCCGCGCGAATCTGAATCCGCTCGTGCTCGAAGGCGCCCAGCCCGGCGGGCAACTTTCCACTACTACGCTGGTCGAGAATTTTCCCGGATTCACCGACGGCATCGACGGCCCCCAGTTAATCCTGAACATGCACGCGCAGGCGGAAAAGTTCGGTGCCCGTTTTTCTTATGCAGAAGCGACCGGCTTCGAGCCGCTGAATTCGCACATTCGGCTGCAAGTCGACGAAAAGGAATGGCTGGAGACCGAATCACTCATCATCGCAAGCGGCGCCTCGGCGCGTTGGCTCGGGCTGGAGAACGAGGAGAAATTCATCGGCCATGGGCTGACATCATGCGCCACCTGCGATGGCGCTTTTTATCGCAACGTGCCGGTGGCGGTCGTGGGCGGCGGTGATTCCGCGGCCGAGGAGGCGCTTTTTCTCACCCGGTTCGCATCCCGAATTTATCTCATTCATCGCCGCGACAAACTCCGCGCCTCCAAAATCATGGCTGATCGTGTGCTCGCGCATCCAAAGATCGAGCCGATCTGGAACACCGTGATCACGCGTTTTATTCCGGACGAAAAAGCAGAAATGCGCGCAATCGATTTGCGCAATGTCGTTACCCATGAGGAACGCGAATTGCCGGTGGCCTGCGTTTTTGTCGCCATCGGCCACGAGCCAAATGTGAAACCGTACAGCGGCAAGCTGGAGATGGACAAGGATGGTTACCTCATCACCAAACGGCTGGTCGAAAGCAAACATCCTGGCGTTTTCATCGCCGGGGACGTAGCCGACCGCGTCTATAAACAAGCGGTCACCGCTGCTGGAGCGGGCTGCGCCGCGGCCATGGAAGCGGAGCGATATTTGAGCTTGCTGGAGAAGCATTAGCCGATTGCCGAATGGCGATTGCCAATTGAGAATTGCTCTCATGACAACCGACGAGCTGAAAGCGAGAACAAAACGGTTTGCGCTCCGTGTAATGACATTGGTTGAGGCATCGCCGAATACGGTGAGGGGACGGGTGATTGCGAATCAGATCATGCGCAGCGCAACTTCGGTTGGAGCGAATTATCGAGCCGCCTGTCGAGCCCGGTCTCGGGCAGAATTCATCTCAAAAATTGGCGTGGTGGAAGAGGAAGCTAATGAGACTGCTTTTTGGCTGGAGCTGATCATTGAATCAAAGATCCGTCGAGCAAAGCAGATCGCTCCGTTATCGGACGAAGCAAACGAGCTTGTCGCGATCACGGCGGCCTCGCGCAAATCGGCAATCGCCAATCGGCGTTTGGCAATTCATTGAAGCTTTGCGACCTGACGCAGTTCTATTCGCCATTGAGTGGTGGGGTGAAACGCTATGTGCATGAAAAAATCGCGTACATTCAAAGCGCGACCACGGACGAGCATGTTCTCGTCGTCCCAGGACCGAAAACGGAATGCGTCACCAGCGAACGATCGCGAATCTATTTCATTCATTCTCCGCTCATTTCGAGAACATCTCACTACCGCGCCCTGATTAACCTGCGGGCGATCGAACAGATTCTGGAGCGCGAGCGGCCGGATTTGATCGAATCAGGTGACCCGTACCAGGTGGCATGGAAAGCTATTGCTAGCGGCGAAGCGCTCCGCATCCCGGTAGTTGCATTTTATCACTCGCATTTCCCGGAGGCTTACGTCCGCAGTGCCGCAAAATTTCTTGGCCAGACTGCGGGCGAAGCAATGATGGATTTCACCCGGCGTTATGTGCGCAATCTCTACAATTCATTCCAGGCCACACTGGTTCCATCCGCTCGTCTCGGAGCCGTGCTGACAGACTGGGGAGTGGAAAACGTTCGCGCGGTGAATCTCGGCGTGAACACGACAGTTTTTTCGCCTTCGCCCGATGACACTGCGACAACGCGTGCGGAACTGGATCTGCCTCCATCGCGCCGGCTTCTGCTTTACGTCGGCCGATTGGCGAAGGAAAAAAATACCGGCCTGCTGTTCCGTGCCTTTGCCAAGCTGGACGGGAACGCGTCCCGAGATTTTCATCTCCTGGTCATTGGCGACGGACCAGAGCGCGGCGATCTCGCGGAGCTGCAAGTGCGTTGCCCGAACGTCACCTGGATGCGGTATTGCACCGACTCAGCTGATCTTGCCCGCTATTATCGCGCGGCCGATTTGTTCGTTCATCCGGGGACGCAGGAGACGTTTGGCCTCGTCGCGTTGGAAAGTCAGGCCTGCGGGACCCCGGTGGTCGGCATTCGCGGCAGCTATATGGACAGGATCATTCTACACGACCAGGAATCGTGGGCGGAGGAGGAAACGCCCGAATCCCTGACCCGCACCATCGAAGCCGCCTGCTCACGTAATCTGCCCCGGCTAGGTGCGCGCGCTTCGCGGCTGGCCGAGGAGCGCCTTTCCTGGCCGCGGGTGTTCGAATGTTTATTTTACATTTATCGCGAAG
>QHPM01000038.1 GCA_003219095.1 Verrucomicrobiota bacterium | reverse complement strand
TGATTCGATCGAAGCCGGCATTGCGCAGCATTTTTTTGAGTTCATCGATCTCCGATGCACCAGCCATGCATCCAGTATAGGCGGCCCAGTCTCCTTTTACCTCTTCAGGTAATGGTGCCGTTGCGACGATGTCGGCGACGGCCAGCCGACCGCCGGGCGTTAAAACACGGAAAGCTTCTCGAAACACCCGCTCCTTCTGTGGCGAAAGATTGATCACACAATTCGAGATGATTACGTCCACGCTTTTGTCTGCCACTGGAAGAGCTTCAATCTCGCCCAGGCGAAATTCGACATTGTCGAATCCGTTCTTCTTCGCGTTCGCGCGCGCTTTCGCCAGCATCTCATGAGTCATGTCCACACCGATTACTTTCCCGGTTGGTCCAACTGCGCGAGCGGCCAGGAAACAATCAAATCCGGCACCGGATCCGAGGTCGAGGACAGTTTGTCCTTTTTCCAAAGAGGCGATGGCAAGCGGATTACCACAACCCAGGCCGAGGTTCGCGGCTTCGGGCGCAAAGGCGGAATCTTCGGCCGAGTAACCAAGAGCATCGCTGCTGGTAAAAGTGCAGCAATCTTCGGCACAAGAAGATTCCTCGCGCGCAGTGGCGCCATAACGCTGTCGTACTTCCTCGCGAATTGTGTCCGATGACGACTCAGCCAGTTTCGTTTTCATGAAGAAAATGAAGATCGTATGCGATGGCGACGCAACCTCAGGCGCTGACGCGTCTCTTGTAGGGTAAGCGTTCCCGCTTGCCCGGATGACTCGGCGCGGCTCATAGAGACGCGGCTACATAGCAAATGGGACGAGACGAAGCTCCTCCCTTCATTTGAGTGCATTCGCGCTTATAGAGACACCGCTACAGAATTTTCTGCAGCAAATCCGCCAGGCGCCAACCAGCCTTGTGTAATTCATCGCCGACGACGGCGGTTGACCAATCGAGATAGCCGGTCCCAATTTCGTGTGCTTCGCCCTTTGCAAAAACATTGTTCGGCCCACGCTTTTGGATCGCCCGGCGTGCGCCAGTTCTTGGGCTCGTTCGCCACAAAATTTGCAATCAGTTTCTCTTTTGCCAGAGCGTAAACACTTTCACGCTCCGCTTTCGGTACTTCATCCGGCGTCCCGATTGTTAAGTTCCGCACCGTATCCAAATCCCAATAGGCGTGAAACGAATGATAATAATGTCGCGGGCGCTCAGCGGTCGCATTGTGCACCAGACTCAAGGCGTTTCCACCTTCGTCTCCCAGGCCGGTGACGCCACGGTCGGGATCGATTGGTTCACCAGCTTCATTGAAGTATTCCGCGCCGACATGCAGCGGCTGATGAATATCGCCGATACAATGCGCCAGCAGGATCACCGCAATCGTTTTGGTAATTTTGCGCGGGTTGTTCTCGGCAATTTCACCGCGCAAAACGCCGATGCAGTAAGGAATCGTATGCACAACATCCCAGTTGCCGCGGCCGGTTTTGCCATCTCCATATTTCTCGGCATCAAGCACCGGCACATCGGTGTAATGCATCCAATGATGTGACGGCGTGGTATCACTGGCGTCCGGGCCAGGCGGATTCGCTTTCCAAAAATCGCGCAGTTGTTGCTCGATCGCCGGATGCGCGAGGAAATGAATTCCGCGCCGATCATCCGGACCGTTCTTGTCCCAACTCTTGATGTCGTCCGCGATTAAGGAAGCCCGTTCCAACGGAATGCCATCGAGAAGCGTTTTGATTTTTTCTGCCGTCGAGGTGCCGGCCAGTTTGCGATCAGCGATTGCGCCGACAATTTCGTGACCGAGCGGGCCGTAAGCGAACGCCTGAACGGCCAACAACGAGAGAGTAAGAATAATCCAGCGCGTCACGTCGATCTTAAAATTTCAGCGAGGCAACCCAGTAAATGACATTGCCAGTCGTAACAAATGAAAATCAAGGGACTGAGTTTCTCTTATAAGCCACCTCATGAAGGTGATGCCATTCTCTAATTCAAGCGGAGGGGCGCGCTTCCGCGCGTCCTGGATGTTCGGAACCACGTCCCTCCGGGGATCTCCAACCTCCTGGCCAGCGTCTTCATGAAACGTTTGATAAGGATGGGCAAATGCGAGGTCCTTCCTTCGGTTCGGGATGACAGCGCAATGGAGTGGCGCCACGCTGGTTGTCACGCCAGACCTGTGCAACGGCGGGTCGGCGCCAAAATTTAGGCACGACAGGCGCGTGTCCCGCCAGTTGCTCAGTGTTTCGCTACCACTTCGACCTCAAACGCGTATTCCATCCAAGTCCCGCGCGGACGAGCACGTTGCCGCCCGATCGCGCCCCGCGGTTCATCTTCGCCCCAATACAAATCGATTTGCAGTGGATGCACGCCCGGCCCGGTATCGCAAACGAACCATTCATCACTGCCGGTCTCCTCATTCACGGTTTGGGACCTGATTTTGAGCCGGGCGTGTTGACGAAGAAACGTATTTCGTGACGAAATCGCGCAGGAGCGGCGTGGCACCAGCATTTCGCCGCGGCGCCCGACCGGCGCATCAGCGAACGCGTAGCGGTTAGCGTTCATCCAGCGGATATAATTTCGGCCATCGACTGGTTCGTTGATTCGGCCGAAGCCTTCTTTCTTTACCGCTAAAAGAAAATCGCGCGGGTATGTTCGCCCATGCAATCCCCGCGCGGTGATTGGTGTAGCGTCGAATCCGCGCTCGGCGGTGAAGCCCGATTCCTTTGGAGTGTAATAAACGGTACAGAAAAACATGCGTGGATAAATCGCGCCCTCCGCCACTTGTTCGGAGCGAACTTCGTGTGCGCGATGTTTTAGTTCGGTCACTTTTTGCTCCCGAAAGGCGCGCAGCTCGTCGTCCGTCATTTTGTCCATCGCCATCTCAGGATTTTCGGCGAAGGCCGAAAAGGCGAAGCTTGCTATCGCCCAAAAGATCAATCGGAAAAAAAATCGCCAATCGGTCCGCCGAGTAACACCTCGATTGGGAATTTTTTGAATTCGTATTCGTAAGGCGGTTGCTTCCACTGAAAATGATTCGCGTACATCCCGCGAATGCAGCGTATGACTTCGATACCGGTTTCGAATGGGCGAAAGGAATTGCGATCGGTGACATGCAACTGCGCACCACCGCAGAGTTCATCCGCAAATTTCTGAAACGTGGGTTGGAAAAAAATTTCGCGAAAATAGGCCCCCGGAAGTTTCAAGGCGTTCAATTCACGACAAAAGTTTTCGGGATCGATCCAGGGCGCGCCGAAAATTTCAAATGGCCGGGTGGTGCCGCGGCCTTCGGAGACATTTGTCCCTTCGAGCAAGCACATTCCCGGATAAACCGTCGCGCTATCGAGTGTCGGCATGTTTGGCGACGGCATCACCCAGGAGAGGCCAGTTTGATCGAACCACATATTCCGCTTCCAATTTTTCATTGGTAAAATAGTGAGCGCACATTTTGGAAAGCATTCGTCGCGAAATTGGGTCGCGAGTTCGCCGATGGTTTTGCCGTGACGAACTGGAATCGGATGCATTCCCACGAGTGAGCGGTAGTCCGGATTCAGTTTTGGACCTTCGACCGTTACACCGTTGATCGGGTTTGGCCGATCGAGGACGATAACGTGAACGTTCCCGCCTTCGCAGGCGCGCATTGCCAGATACATCGTCCAAATAAAAGTGTAGTAGCGCGCGCCAACATCTTGCAGGTCAATCAGGAGGAGATCGAGCTCCTGCAACATCTGGCGCGTCGGCTCGCGATGTTCGCCGTACAAACTGTAAACCGGTATCCCCAGTCGTGGATGCTCATAACTTCGCCATTCAATCATGTTATCCTGGGTCTCGCCGCGATAGCCATGTTGCGGACCGAAGAGCGCGCACAGTTGAAACAGCTTCCCATTTGCGCGCTCGAGAATTTGGGAAATGTGCTCCAGCGTCGAATTGACGGACGCGGGATGTAGGAGCGCACCAATTCGTCTGCCGCGCAGTTCGGGTGGCCAAAGCTCGGCCAAGTAATCGATGGGAAGCTCGACTGCCATTCTTTGCTGTAGCCGCGGTCATCGGCCGCGGCAACGTGGCGTGATCGGGCATTTGGGGTCAATCGCGACCCGCACGCGTTCGGGGGATTTGCAAATTGATTGTCATTCCGAGCCGCGCAAGACGACGAGGAACCTCGCGAGCGTCCTAAGACGCACTCACCGCATGAGAGGTCCCTCGCATTCGCTCGGGATGACAGAAGGGAACCGTTTATCGCGAGCGTCTTAATGAAGTAGGCATTCGAATCAGTAAGATCGCCAAAGCGAAGGCTGCGCATAGTTCCGCGAAAAGTTCGCCATGTTGCGCATAAAACGTCAGCGTCGGGTCAGCGGCGATGTTGACGTCGCCGATAAGCGTTCCTTCTTCGAAAATGCTGCCCTGGTCGTCGCGCAAGATTTGAGTGACGCGACCGAATTCATTAACGAAACATGTGACACCGGTGTTGGCCGCACGCACCATTGGCCGCCGGTTTTCGACGCATCGAAAAACGGCGTTGGCCAGATGCTGACGCGAACCGGCCGAGCGTAGAAACCAACCGTCGTTGGTGACGTTGGCAAAAAAATCGGCGCCGCGCAGAACAAATTGGCGGGTCAGTTCGCCGAAAATCAACGCCGGCGTCGAAATCCTCCGGAACCTGGTCGCCCACAATTTTCGCGAAGAGGGGGAAAGAATGGCGGAACGGCACAAATTCGCCAAACGGCACCAGATGAACCTTGCGGTAAAGTTGCGGCTCATTTTCCGGCGAAACCAGCAGGGCAGCGTTGTAAACCTGATGCGACTCTTCCTCGATCACGCCCAGTAATACATCAACGTTGTTCGACCCGGCGATTTGGCTGACAAAATCAAATGTTTCCTGATCTTCGAGGACGGGTGCCGGCATTGCGCTCTCTGGCCAAACTAGCAGGTCGACATTGGATGTGGATGTGAGAGCTATTTGACTCAAACGTGAGAACTTGTCGAAGATTGTCTGCTTATAACGGACATCGAATTTTTCTGCGCGGGGAACGCTCGCCTGCACCAAAGCGACATGCAATCGACGCGAGACCGGCCGGGTTTGCACTGCGCTGATGCCGAAGACAAATACCGCTACCAGTCCAACCAGCGTGAGGGTTAAATCAAAATGTGGCCGCATCGCCCGGCTACGCGTTTCCTCCCAAATCCGACGCGCCGTTGTGGCCAGGATGGCGTTGCAAAACACGACCAGGAAAGTTACGCCGGCGACCCCGGTAAATTCCGCGATCTGAATTAGCGGCCACGTTCCATGCAGCGCGATGCCGAGCCCGTTCCAACCGAAGCCGGACATCAACCAACCGCGTGTCCATTCCAGCGCGACCCATGCTGCCGTCAGACAAAGTGCGAGAAAGAAGTTGTGGCCGGAGCTCAGCCACGGTGAACTCGCCGGCAACGGCTCCGGTTTTGCGCGCGCGAGCATTTCGCTCCATTTATCACGCGCGACAAT
>QHPM01000110.1:17051-20582 GCA_003219095.1 Verrucomicrobiota bacterium | reverse complement strand
GCCAGAGTGCGCATTCCATCGGCGCGCGATTCATCCACCGTCACGATTTCGCCATCGCCGACGTCGGTGATAGTGTCAGTCCCGCGCAAAACCTCCAGGAGCGAACGGGTGGACAGATCGAGCCGGAAATCAGGCGCGACGGCTAACGCGTCCCAAATCGCGGTATCTTCAGCCCCCAATCGATATAAGGCGAAGCCGCCGGCCTTTTGCTTTCGAACTTCTCGTAGTTCGTTTAGAAAAGTCACGACATCGAGAAACCAGACGGCATGCTCCTTGTCGTTGTCTTCATAATAAAAGTAGGCATTGTAACCGGGAGCGCTGACTTCAGCTGAATCGATCTCAGCATTGCTCGCTCGACTCATTGCTTCCGGAAAACTAATTAGCTCAGCCTTCTTGCCGCCGATTACCCAGTCGTAACCGTAGCTACCGAGTGCAATGACCCATTGCCTGGGATCGGAATCTTCCAGCAAGACGTGCAACCAGCCTTCAAACCACATGCGGGAAGCGAGTGGGCCGGGCGCGTCAATATCGGAAGTTTCGTCGAATAGTAACGCGACGAAGCGATCGATGTGTGGAGATAGCTCGTCGAAGTCGATATAGTCGATCTCCTGGCCGGGCGAAACACTGAGCCAGAGCTGCCGGCCATCGCGATGGAGCGATTCGGCGAACTTTTCGAGTAACTCGGTAAAGTCTTTTTTGTAGGTCGGATCGAGTTGTTCCCAATCAACGACCACACCGGCAGCTTTGGCATCACGCAGCACCACCAGCACGTTGGCGATGAATTTCTCCTGCCGTTCCGCCGGACCGTGGGCCACATTTTCGACCGCTTCCGGTTGCCAGGTATCGCCAACCAGATTGGTCAGGAGCGGCATGAGCGCGATCCCTTTGCTTTGCGCCAGTCTCGGAACGCGCGCGTCCGCGTCGACTTGCAGATCGCCCACCCCATTCACCATCGACATCCATTCCGGGCACACGTGAGTGATTTGTGAGGCGTGTTGCTCGAGCGAGGAGAAACTATACGGATCGCCGTTGGTATAGAAGGCCAGCCGCACCTCGTTGTCCGGCGCTTTGCGACGCGGTCGCGCCGGTGTGGCACTCGGTGAGCCCACCATCGTTTGCTTCGCTAGTTTTTTTGTCGCTTGCTTTGTCGCCTCGAATTTTTGCCAGAGCAACGAGTTCGGCGTGGAGCTTTGCACGGCCGGATTTTGTTTTTGAAGCGACTTCAACTGACCCTTCAACTGCCGCAAGGAAAAGGGCGCGGTCATGCGCGGTGCGATAAACAGGGTTTCCACAAACAAGACGGTGGCAAAGAACACCAGCACACCGGTGATCAGCAAAAAGGTACGGAGGCGGGGCCAACGTTTCCCGAGCGGATCGGAAAAAACGAATGGCGTCAGCCCGGGCGGAACATCTTCCGGCATTGTTCGTTAATTTGCCTCGGTTATGAAGAAGTGCGAACAAGCAAACATCCTTGTCATCCCGAGTCCCGCGTTGGCGGGACCAAGGGATCCCGTCGTGCTACCATGAAGTCTCCGATCTCACCCGAACGCCACTGTCATCGGCGATGTTACGTTAATGGAAGAATCGAGTGTGCGGTACGGCGCAGTTGTCGGCGGGGACATCAACCGAGTCATCATCGGGCCGCGTTCCAATGTGCAGGATAACGCGGTCATTCATATTGACACACCTAACGAGACGCGGCTGGGCGAGCTCGTCACCGTAGGCCACAGCGCCATTGTGCACGCCTGCACCTACGCCACGAAATTGTAGGGCGTCCGCCGCGGCGGACGCCGATCATAAAGAGAAGACGTTTCACCGAAACGCCCTGCAATTCTGCTAGCCGCTTGGCACGGCGAAATGAGGTATTTCGGGTAGCGCACGCGTCTCGCGTGTTGGTTTCGGCGTCTCGCCGAAACCATCTTTTGGGAAGAATCCGCGAAAGCCGGGCGCTTTCGCCAACACGCGAGACGCGTGCGCTACCCCGAAGCAACCTACAGTGCGCATGACCTCCAGGGACACGTAAATGCCAACCTATGTGACGCGTTAAATTCCGGATCATCGAATCAACGTTTCAACGCTTTTGCCAACTCGCGCGCTTGCTCCCGCAACAATTCCCGGGCCTGCGGAATATTTCCGCCAAGCTCGTAAACGCCATCAAAAATATCGCGCGGTGGTCGGTCCGCCTCCGCGCGCCCGACAACAGCGAACACCGGTTTGCCCGACCTGCGGGCGAGACGGGCCACGCCGGCCGGCGCCTTTCCTTCAAGTGTTTGAGCGTCGAGCTTGCCTTCGCCCGTGATCACTACATCGGCGTTTTTGATTTTTTCCTCCAATCCCACTGCGACGGCAACGACATCGAAGCCCGGTCGCAGATCCGCGCTGCAAAAACTCATCAGGCCAAAACCGAGACCGCCGGCCGCGCCCGCGCCGGGATTGTTTCGAAAATCGCAGCCAAGATCACGCGTAACCGTGTCTGCCAATTTCGTGAGCGCGCGCTCTAACATTTCGATTTGATCTGGCGTCGCGCCTTTTTGCGGACCAAAGGTGCGCGTCGCGCCGTAATGCCCGAGCAAGGGATTGCGCACATCGACCGCCGCAATAATCTTTAACTGTAGAGGCAGCCCCGCCGGCTGCATTTGCGAAGACTTTGCAGGCGACATGCCTGCCACTACAGGAGGCTCAATTCGCGCGAGATCGACCAGGTCGACCGGGCCGCCATCCAACTCATGCTCATGCTCGCCTGCAAAAAATCGAAAACCTAACGCGCGCGCCATCCCGAATCCGCCATCGTTCGTCATGCTGCCGCCGAGGCCGACGATGATTTCGCGCGCGCCCCGTTTCGCGGCGTCGAGCAACATTTCGCCAACACCAAACGTGTTTGCACGCACAACCTCGCGCACCCCATTCTTCAGAGCGCGCAATCCCGCCGCTTCGCTCATCTCAATCACGGCAGAGGCGTTTTCGCCCAACCACATGTAACGCGCTTCGATCACATCGCCGAGCGGAGCATGCGCGCGGCACGTCACCCGTTCCCCAGCGCGCGCGTTGCAAATCACTTCCGCCGTCCCTTCCCCGCCATCCGCTACCGGCGCGATCTCGATTTGTGCATCCGGAATTACATCACGAATTCCGAGCGCGATATTTTCCGCAACCTGCCGCGCATCAAGCGAGCCTTTGAATTTATCCGGCGCGATGAGGATATTCATCGAGAAGGTTAAATTGTTAAAAGCGTTACACTGTTAAAACGGCATCGCATCCCGTTTAACGTTTTAACGATTTTAACGATTTTAACGATTACCTCCCAACTTCCGTTCCAATATCTCGCCGGCTAACTGCGGATTCGCTTTTCCTTTCGATAATTTCATCACCTGGCCCTTAAGAAAATTTAGCGAAGCGGCGTTCCCTGCTTTGAAATCCGCGGCCGGCTTCGGGTTGGCCGCGATCACTTCGTCGCAAATTGTCTCGAGCGCGCTCGCATCACTCAACTGTTCGATCCCTTTTTCTTGCACGATTGCGCTCGCGCTTTTACCG
>QHPM01000110.1:2156-17030 GCA_003219095.1 Verrucomicrobiota bacterium | reverse complement strand
TTCCCGCAGCTGAGAGCGCACTTTGCAGATCATTCAAAATCCAATTCGCGATCGCTTTTGGTCTTTTTGAATCTTGTGCGCCCTTTTCGAAATAACGCGCCAACCCGAGATCATCGGCCAGCACACCGGCATCATAGACGGTGATCCCATACTGCTGGACAAAGCGCGCGCGTTTTTGTTTGGGCAACTCCGGCAAGCGGACTCGCGCATTCGAAAGCAACACCTCTGTTTTCACCGGCACCAAGTCGGGATCGGGAAAATAACGATAATCATGTGCGCTTTCCTTGGTGCGCAGGAGAAAGGTCTCGTCTCTGGTGTCATCCCAACCACGCGTTTCCTGCTCCAGCTTCTCGCCGCGTTCAAGCGCTTCGATCTGTCGCGATACTTCGTAAGTTAGCGCACGGCGCACTCCGCTGATCGAGTTCATGTTCTTGATTTCGATCTTGGCCCCGAGCTCTAGCTGCATTTCCGGCCGAACCGACACGTTGCAATCACAGCGCAACTGTCCCTTTTCCATATCTGCATCGCTGACCCCACCGTAAATCAGGATTTGCTTGAGCGAGGTCAGAAAGGCGAACGCTTCTTCGGGCGACGCGATTTCCGGTTGCGTGACGATTTCCATCAAGGGCGTCCCGGCGCGATTGAAATCGATTCCAGTGGTCGTTTCGAAATGGAAACTCTTGGCCACGTCCTCCTCGAGATGAATACGAACCAGGTGGACTTCCTTGTCCGGAACCGCGATGTCTTTCTGGGCGTCTTTCGGATAGGCCAGATTATGCAGCGGCACGCTCCCGTTCGTGCAGAGCGGCATGTCATATTGAGAAATCTGATAGTTCTTTGGCATGTCGGGATAGAAATAATTTTTGCGATCGAATTTGGAGACATCGGCAATATCGCAATCGAGCATAAGTCCCGTTAGCACCGTCAGACGTAATGCTTCCTCATTCATCACCGGCAAGCCGCCGGGCAGTCCGAGGCAGATTGGGCAGGTATGAGAATTGGGTTCCACGCCAAATTCCACCGGGCAGGCGCAAAACATCTTTGACCACGTCCTTAATTGCACATGCACCTCAAGTCCAATTGTCGTTAGATACTTCATTAGCTGTGCGTGGGGAAGAGGTAAAGTCCTTAAAAACGTTAAATTGTTAAAATGGCGATCTCAATTTAACGATTTAATATTTTAACCTTTTAACGATTCAGCAATTCTTCATCCGTTGTGGACTTGGTGTGAGTTAATTCCTCTTCAGGGCGTAATCCAGCGCCCGTTCCAGTTCGAATTTTTTAACTTGCGCTTGCAAGGTCGGATCATTCATTGCGTCGATCATGCGCTGGTTTTTCATAAGCTCGACAACGCGCCCGGCCGCGATCAACTCCATCACGCGTGAATCATTGCGCAACGCCACGACCTTGGGATGTTCGCTGATTTCGCGCGCCCCCGGGAACGAAAGAAATCGCTCGGCGCTTTGCACGTTCGACGCCACTTCGCCCGCTTTCTCCAGCACGCGGTAAAGCGCGGGTGGAAGCGGATCGATGGTTCGTACCGTTTCCCCCACCCGGCCGCTTTCGAGCGAATTTTTCATGTCTGCCAGCATTGCCATAAGCGGGTTGGGCGAGACCGCCGATTCGGTTTGAATTTGGACAGATCCATTCGCCTGCGCCTTAGTGCTCGCGGGCAGGTTCTGCGTTCGCAATCGCGCTTCTGCCACCGATCCGAGCATGCGAATTCCAGCGAAGGCCAGCCAGATCGTGAACAGCCCAAGTAGAATTCCGAGAAACGCGCCGGTGCTTCCCCAAATCAAACGAACGAAGCGCGATTCCTGTTGCGCAGTTTTTTTGAATAAAAACGCGCCGATCAGATTAATGGCGGCGAAGAGGAGAGCGGCCAGAATTGCACCCCCCAGGACGGCGAGAATCGGATCGGGTAATTTAAAGAACGAGCGCAGGAGCGGGACGGTGGGGCGGGCGCCAAAAAACGCGGATGAATAAGCGACAATAATGGCAATCACCCGAACCAGCTGTCGAACCAGACCGAGTCGCCAACCATGAATGATTTCGAGCAAAAGGATGACAACGGCCAACGACAGGAAGACGAATTGCCAGCCCGGTGCGGCAACGGCTGGGGGTTGGGGATTCGCGATTACTGAAAGCACGGGAATGGAGGCGGAACGCTAACTCTTCGCGATCGCCCGCTGGCGCAACGCATGATCGCAAAGCACCAATGCGGTCATTGCCTCCACCATCGGGACGGCGCGCGGCAATACACATGGATCATGCCGTCCGCGGGCGATCAATTTTGTTTTTTTGCCGGATGAAGTGATGGTTTCCTGCTCGCGCGCGATCGTTGCCGTCGGCTTAAAGGCGACGCGAAAATAAATATCCTCACCATTGGAAATCCCCCCTTGGATACCGCCGGAAAAATTCGTGCGTGTGCTGACACGTCCGCCGCGCTCTTCGAAAGCGTCATTGTGTTCTGAACCGCACAGGCGGGTCGCGGAAAATCCGGAACCGATTTCGAAACCCTTGGTGGCGGGCAGACTCAACATCGCCTTTGCCAGATCAGCTTCGAGCTTGTCGAAAACGGGCTCACCCAACCCGGCGGGAACATTTCGCGCGACACACTCAATCACGCCACCAAGCGAATCGCCTGCGGCCCGGGTTTGCTCGATCAGAGCGATCATGTTCTTCGCAGCCGCTTTGTCGGGACAACGGACGATCGTTGCTTCTACGTCCGCGGTTTTAACTTTCGACCGGTTAATTTTCGCGGCGATCTGGTGAATTTGCGTGACGAAGGCAACGATTTCGATTTTTGGAAAGAGTGTTGTCAACACCTTGCCGGCAATGGCGGCGGCGGCGACGCGACCGATCGTTTCCCGAGCGCTGGCGCGGCCGCCGCCCTGCCAGTTGCGAATCCCGTATTTGGCTTGGTAGGTGAAATCGGCGTGCGAGGGACGAAAAGTTTCGCGCATCGCCTCATACGCTTGCGGACGCGCATCTTCGTTTCTAACGAGAACTGTTATCGGGGTGCCGAGGGTTTTCCCTTCGAAAACACCGGACACAATTTCACAGCGATCTGGCTCCTTTCGCTGCGTTGTTATTCTGCTCTGACCGGGACGGCGGCGATCGAGCTCCTGTTGAATATCATGGTTCGAGAGCGCGATCCGGAAAGTGGTGACACGAAAAAGTTGTCCAAAGGTGTTGCCCATTTCCAGTCATCATTCTGACGGGAATGAAGAATCTCTCAACTCCAGAACTTCGTCATGCCGAGCGAAGGTCGAGGGATCCGAGGGGTTACCCTTAAGCTTACGCAGCGGAATCCCTCGACTCCGCTCGGGACGACAGCCACGTCAAATCGCATCGAATGCGAATTGCAGATCGTCGATTAAATCGCGCACCCCTTCAACCCCGACCGACAAACGCACCAGTGAATCGGTAATCCCGAGTTTCTCGCGCTGATCTTTCGGGATCGAGCCATGCGTCATAATGGCGGGATGATCGATCAAGCTCTCGACTCCGCCCAAACTTTCGGCCAGGGCAAATAGATGCGTGTTCTCAAGAAAGCGCCGGGTTCCCTCGAGATCCGTTTTCAAAACAACCGTGACGATCCCGCCGAATCCGCGCATTTGCTGGCGCGCGAGATCGTGCTGCGGATGCGTTTTGAGCCCGGGATAATGGACCGATTTCACTTGCGCTTGTTCCTCGAGCCAGCGCGCTATTTCCAGCGCGTTCGAGCAATGCCGCTCCATCCGCAGCGCCAGTGTCTTCAATCCGCGGAGCGCCAGAAAACTGTCGAAGGGCCCCGCGATTGCCCCGACCGAATTTTGCAGAAACGCGATCTGATCAGCCAGCTCCTTATTTTCACCGACAACAATGACGCCGCCGACTATATCGGAATGCCCGTTCAAATATTTCGTGGCGGAATGGATCACCATGTCGAAGCCGGATTCGATCGGGCGCTGAATCCAAGGCGTGGCGAAGGTGTTATCGGAAACGCTGATGATCTTTTTCTCGCGCGCGACTTTCGCGATGGCTTCGATGTCGATGATTTTCAAAAGCGGATTGCTCGGTGTTTCGATCCAAACCATCCGGGTATTGGGTTTGATCGATTTTACGAAATTCGACGCGTTGGTGAGATCGGTGAAAGTGAAATCCAAGTTGGCGGAGCGGCGCCGGACTTTTTCGAAAAGCCGGAATGTCCCGCCATAAAGATCATCGCTTGCGACCACGTGCGAACCGCTGTCGAGGGCATCAAGGGCGGTCGCGATGGCGGCTAGTCCAGAGGCAAAGGCCCAACCTCGCGTGCCGCTTTCCAGATCGGCGATGCATTTTTCGTAAGCCAGTCGTGTCGGATTGATTGAGCGCGAGTAATCGTAACCCTTGTGCTTGCCGGGGCTTTCCTGCACGTAAGTCGAAGTAGCGTAAATCGGCGTCATGATCGCGCCCGTTGAAGGGTCGGGTTCCTGTCCGGCATGGATGGTGCGAGTGGCGATGTCGTAATTCTTCATCGGAAAAAGGGGAACATAGGCTTTCCAGCCTGTATGCCCAGCGGGCTTTCAGCCTGCTGCTGCGCCATGGGCAACAGGAAAGAGGCAGAATGCCCGTTTGGCACACAGACAACATGTCTATGTTCCAAAGGTTAGACCGCAGATTACGCGGGGAACGAGGATTGGGAAAACGAATTTGCAGCCAAGCCTGCCGTCATCCCGAGCGAAAACGCCGGCGATCGTCTGTAGTTCGGGTCTCGCGGTCCGTATTAACTAAACTCGCGTTCGACCGGCGACTTCGGCATGTGCCGGCGCAGATAGGAAAGGAGGTCGCTTCTGGTAATGAGGCCGAGAAACTTGTCGCCGTCCATGACAATGGCGACCCGCCCGCGATCGAATACGCCGAGCAGATTGTCAATTTTTGCATCCGGCGGCAGCGTCTCCAGTTGATCAGTCATGGCATGGCTCACCGGATCATTAAAATGCGAGGCGTCACGGTGCACTTTCACCAGGATGTCCGATTCATCGATGATACCGACAACGCGACCGCTTTCTTCCACCACCGGTAACTGCGAGACATCGGCCTGGCGCATGCGTCTGAAGGCAGTGAGCAGGGTGTCGGTCGGCCCAATGGTCACGACTTCCCCTGCTTCGTATCGATGCAAAATCAGATCGCTTAAATCACCATGCATTGCCCGAATGGTGAATCCTTGTTCCGCCATCCAGACATCGTTGAACATTTTCGAGAGATATTTGTTGCCGCTGTCACAAACGAAGGTGACGACCCGTTTCGGTTTGGTTTGCTGTCGGCAATATCGGAGCGCCCCCGCCAACAAGGTGCCGGTGGAGGAGCCACCGAGGATTCCTTCCTTGCGCAAAAGCTCGCGCGCGGTCGCGAAACTATCGGAGTCGTCAATCTCAAAGGCTTCAGTCACGAACGACATGTCAGCGTTGTCCGGAACAAAATCCTCCCCGATTCCTTCCACCGCCCAGCTACCAGACTCGACCAGCTTTCCCGTCTTCACCCATTCGTAAAGAATCGAGCCGGTCGGATCGGCCAAAACCATTTCCACTCCGCGTCGCGGCTTGACCCGGTTAAAAAACCGTCCAAGTCCCGTTAGGGTTCCGCCGGAACCGACGCCAACCACGATCGTATCAACGTCGTGTCGCATTTGCTCCCAAATTTCTGGCCCAGTAGAGCGTTCATGCGCCAGCGGATTTGCCGGATTGCCGAACTGATTAACATAAAATCCGCCTGGAATTTCGCTGGCCAGCCGCGCTGCCACATCCTGATAATATTCCGGATGCCCTCGCCTCACATCGGAGCGCGTCAGCCGAACCTCGGCACCGAGGGCGCGGACGTGCGCGATTTTTTCCTGCGACATCTTGTCCGGGATAACGAGAATTATGCGGTAACCTTTCGCGGCCGCGACCAGGGCGAGTCCGAGCCCAGTGTTGCCCGCGGTCGCTTCGATGATCGTGCCGCCGGGCCCGAGCTGGCCATCTCGTTCCGCCGCCTCCACCATCACTAGTGCGACGCGGTCTTTGATCGAGCCGGTTGGATTTTGATTTTCCAACTTCAAAAAAAGGTGGCACGGCCCGGTGTCGATCCGAGTTACTTCGACGAGAGGGGTGTCGCCGATAAGCGAGAGAATCGCGGGGGGGCGGTCAATCGATTTTTGCGCCGGGACCAGGGTTGGGACCATCGTTTACTCCAAACGAAATTTCTCGCCCGGGTAATCAATCACAACCCTGAAGTTTCGAAGAAAATTGTAGCCGACAATGCCATCGAGCCTGGCGCCAACGGCCTGACTGAGCACGGAGAAGAAATCGGCGACAACAACGACGAGATCGTCGATTCGCGCGCCACCGATCTGGAACGATTTTAAGGTACCTGCGGTAACATTGACCCTCGCGCCACCGGTCGTGAGCGGACCGACGGGCGAGCCCTCGAGACCGAGTTGCTGCGCCAGTTCGGGTGCGATCGCGGTCGTAGACGTGCCAGTGTCGATGGCAAATTGAAATGGGCCGTGGCCGTTTGCATGCACCTCCACCAGCAGGAGCGGCTTGGCCAGGCTCGCCAATCGCATCGGAACTTCGGTCTTGGCTGACCTTCCTAAGCGCTCGATTCGCGTCGCATCGTCGAATCGGATCTCGCAATCGTGATAGTCGATCGTGATGCGGAAATGCTTCAGAAAATTGTAGCCGACATCGCCATCGATTTTCGTGCCGATGGTCTTGGCAATGTGATTAAGATCGACAATCCCAACATCGACGTCGTCGAGCTTTGCTGCTCCGAGAGCGAGTGAATCGATCTTGGCCAGCGACACCGAAATTTTTCCGCCGGCGCTTTGCCCTTCTTTCGTGCTGATGATTTTGATGTTCAGCTTTTTCGCCAGGTCAGATGAAAGGAGTGAGGTGCCCGCGCCCGTGTCTAAAATAAATTCGAATGGTCCGTCGCCATTCACTCGCACCGGCAGGAGAATGAGGGGCTGGCCCCCGCCCGCTAAACGAAATTTCACCTTTGCGCTTTTCGGGGAAAGTGTTGCCGTCGTCATTCTTCCAGTTTCGGTTCGCCTTTATGCGACCACTCCGACTCGCTGTCGGCTAAAAATTGCTCGAGCACGGGAAAACGGATTTCACCGTAATTTAAGGCGTAACGAAGATCGCCGCCTTTGTAAACCCACGTCGTCGGAATCCAGGACAGTGGAAGTCCGGCGAACTGCTTGATTTTTGCGTCGCCCGTGCGCGGCCCAGGATCAGCCGCGATGGTAACATTCGCTTGATTGGTCAGTCCGAATTTCTCCAACATGGCGCGCCCGTCATTCCCGTTGTTCCAAACGGAAACAAAAACGAATTTCGTTTTCGGGTTTTCCTTCGCCATTTTTGACCAGCCGCCGCTTTTTAATTCCGCCTGACAATTGGAGCACCACGGCGCCCACAAATGTACCACCGTGAGGTCGGGCGATTTGACCGCATCACGGACCTGTTGCTCGGCCGCAGGCTCGGCGCGAAGACAACTGGTCGCGATCAACGTGGTCAGGATGGAGAAGCCTAGGATCCGCATGTTAGCGAACATACCGGCGAAATGCCCTGGCTCAACGTCCAACCCTTAATCTCACCTAGAGCAGCTGTAGAGGCAGCCGTGTCGGCTGCGAGACTTCAGCGATTGTAGGCGGCCGCTTAGGCTTGACCTAGATTTCCCGTTCCCGATGCAATCTTGATTTTTGGGTGACTTTTCGCTTGGATTGGAACTGTGTCCGCTAATAATGGTGGCGCTTCAGAAAGTGGGATCGGCCCAACGGACCTGAGGCGGGAAAACGGGGCGGCCGTATTTGCCACCACTCACTGGACCGTGGTGCTGGAGGCACAGGGCGAGTCGCCCGCAGCACAGGATGCGCTAGAAAAACTTTGCCGCATTTATTGGCGACCTGTTTATAGCTTCATCAGGCGACAGGGTGTCGGACTCGAGGAAGCGGAAGATCTTACCCAAGGCTTTTTTGCGCTGCTGCTGAAGCGCCGGGACCTGGATGCTGTTCGCAAAGAAAAAGGACGCTTGCGTTCTTACCTGCTGACGTCAGTTAAACATTTCCTCGCTAGCGAAGGGCGTCGTGCGATGGCGGTCAAGCGCGGCAAAGGACAGCGAGTGGTGGCGCTGGACGGACTGAGCGCGAACGAGCGAAGTGAGATTGAACCAGCAGACTCTCGCAGCGCCGATCGGATTTATGAGCGCCGCTGGGCCTTGACCCTCATGGAGCAGGTGTTGCGGCGATTAAAAGACGAATACCACACCGCGGGCAATGCCGCGCTATTTGATTGGCTGAAACAATTGCTGCCGGACGAACCGGGAGCGCCGCCACGGTCGGAGATCGCTGCGAGTTTAGATATGACGGAGAATGCAGTCCGGCAAGCTTTCCATCGGTTTCGCCACCGTTATCAGATCTTGTTGCGAGAGGAAATTGGCCACACTGTTGCCATTGCCAGCGATATCGAAGATGAGCTGCGCCATTTGATCGCTGTGTTACGAGCGTAACGTATGATAGAATTCCGCGCAGTACAAGATGGAGAGCGCGTGGACGACTCTCCCGCAATGAGCAGCGTACTGAGAGTTTGTCGAAAGTGCGGTGCGGAGATCTTCGCCGACACTCCAGAAGGACTTTGCACAGCTTGCCTGTTTGAGACAGGCCTTGATCTTCTCGCGCAGCCATCTGTAGCCGATGGAGATGGCTCTACTGAAAATGTGGCAGCGAGTGATGCGAATGCTGTCGCCCATGTTAAAAAGCCTCCGCGTCCGGCAAAGACGCTTGCCAACTTTGGTGACTACGAATTGTTCGAAGAGATCGGTCGGGGTGGACAGGGCGTAGTTTATCGCGCCCGGCAGAAAAGTCTAAACCGCACAGTAGCTCTCAAAGTAATCGGTCTGGGACATTGGGCCACGGAGGCGCACCTGAAGCGATTCCGTCGCGAAGCAGAATCCGCTGCCAGCCTCGAGCATCCATGCATTGTTCCCATTTACGAAGTCGGCGAGCGCGATGGCTCCTGCTATTTCAGCATGAAACTGGTCGATGGTGGCCAACTGGACGATGTGGTAAGGCGCGAGCCGATGACAATCCGGCGCGGCGTTGAACTAATCGCCAAAGTGGCGCGCATTGTTCATTACGCACACGAGCGCGGCATACTGCATCGCGACATCAAACCGGGAAATATCCTGCTTGATAAAAAAGGTGAACCACATCTCACCGACTTCGGGCTGGCTCGGCTGGTCGAGACAGAGAGCACTGTCACGCGCACGATGGAAGTGCTGGGAACGCCGAGTTACATGGCGCCGGAACAAGCTGTCGGTAATAACGCACAGCTCACCGCCGCAACTGACGTTTACGGAGTTGGCGCCGTATTCTACCAACTATTAACCGATCATCCGCCGTTTGCTGGTGGAACAACTTACGAAACGATTCGGCTATTGCTGGAGAGCGAGCCGCGACAACCGCGCCTTTGGAATCCGAAAGTTGATCGCGACCTGTCAACGATCTGCCTCAAGTGTCTCGAGAAAGATCCAAAGCGCCGTTACGCCTCCGCTCTCGCGCTGGCGGAAGATCTTGAACGCTGGCTAAGGCACGAGCCGATCCAGGCGCGACGAACTGGGATTTTCGTTCGCAGCGGAAAGTGGGTGCGGCGAAATCCAACCAGCGCGCTTTTAGCAGCGTCTTTGGTTGCTTTGGCAGCCGCGGCTGGCTGGATCATTTGGAAAACTGAATTTATCCGACAACCCTTAACAACTGGAATCGCCGTGCTGCCATTTGAAAATTTGAGCGACGAGAAAGAGCACGCGTTCTTTGCCGACGGCGTTCAGGACGACATTTTAACCAAGCTCGCGAAAATCGCCGACCTGAAGGTGATCAGCCGCACCAGCGCCATGCAATATCGCGGTAAACAGGACGTGCGCCAGATCGGCGATGCGCTGCGTGTTTCCCATGTGTTGGAGGGAACAGTGCGGCGTTCTGGCGGGAAGCTGCACATAAATGCGCAGTTGGTGGACGCTCGTACCGACGCCGGCATCTGGGCGGAGGAATACGACCGGGATTTGAATGACGTGTTCGCCATCGAAGCGGAAGTGGCGCAATCAATTGCGAATCGACTTAGAGCCAAGGTTTCAGCTCGCGAAAAGGCGGCCATGCAAGAGTGGCCGACCAAGGACCTTGTTGCCTACGATTTTTATGTCCGCGCCATGCCTTTGATCGAGGGAGCCAATGACAGAAATAGTGAGAAGGATCTTCTGCAAGCGGTGGACTTGCTTGATCAGGCGATCGCTCGCGATCCCACCTTTCTTCTTGCGTATTGCTGGCTGGCTCGGGCCCACGACGCGCTCTACAACACCGAAGTCGATCACACGCCCGCTCGCCTGGCACTGGCAAAGTCGGTTATAGATGCAGCTTTTCGGCTCAAGCCGGACTCGGGCGAGGCGCACCTGGCCTTCGCTCAGCATCTCTATTGGGGATATTTCGATTACGACCACGCCCGCGCCGAACTGGCTATTGCCCGCAATACTTTGCCTAATAACCCACACATTTTTGAAGTGACTGGATTAATCGACCGTCGACAGAATCGCTGGTCTGAGGCCGTGCGCAATTGGGAGCACGCGAGTGAATTGGATCCTCGAAATCTTTTCCTTCTAAAGAACCTTGCCGGCCTTTATGGGTTTATGCGCGCCTATGATGAAGCGAATAACGCTGTCACTCGGGCGCTTGCCCTGAATCCAAAAGATACCGATGTGCGGCTATTTCGCGCTGCCATGGAAATGATGATGCAGGCCGATACCCGGCCGTTTCGTGCGGCAATCGAAAAGATGCGAGCGGATGATCCTGTGTTCGCAGCAAGTGACAGATCGAAACGCGTGGGATTTTTCCTCCCTTTGCTTGAACGCGATCTTGTCGTAGCTGCCCGCACCGCGGAGACGCTCCCCCAGACTAATGCTACTGGCGATGAGACTGAGTTGGGTCGTAACTTTTGGAAGGGCGTCGTTGCACGCATGAACGGAGACCCTGCTGCTGCCCGCGTCGCCTTTACCATGGCGCGTGCCGAGCAGGAGGAAGCGGTTCGCGCTCGGCCCTATAACGCAGCGTTGCTCTGCGGCTTGGCATTAATCGACGCTGGCTTGGGCGCGAAAGAAGAAGCGCTGCGTGAAGGTCGGCACGCGGTCGAACTTATGCCTATCGCAAAAGACTCGCTCGAGGGCCCGATTATCCTGACTTATTTTGTCCAGATATGCGCGTGGACTGGCGAGCGCGACCTGGCGATTGAGCAGCTCGAGATCGTCGCGAAGATTCCCGCCGGTCCAGAGTACGGCGACCTGCGTTTGAACCCGATATGGGACCCGCTGCGCGGTGATCCACGGTTCGACAAAATCGTCGCCTCGCTCGCGCCAAAGTAAAACTTCACTGCGGATTACACGGATAACACAGATAGGGACGTGATTCAGAAGGACTGCCCGGGCGCGACCCGGGCCTGTCCTGAGCGAAGTCGATGGAGGCCCACCGAATCTGGCATCCAAATTGTAGGCGTCTGTGTCAGCGGCCGCCAAGAACCCTTCCGTGACATCCGTGTAATGCGCGGTTTTCCCAAACTTCTCTGTAACAGCCGGCCAAATCTCGCGCAGTACATCAGTGAACGGCAGAACTAACTTTCACGATGAGGAGTCGAAGAAGGCCAAAACTAGAAAAGGAAATTCGTTTATGAAAAATCAAAAGATCCAATTCAAGAGGACAACTCCACCCCTAAGAATGGTCGGTTCGCTCCTTTGCGCGCTGCTTGTGTCACTCGCCGCGTTGGCGGCCCGTGCGCAGACAGCTACGGTCATTGACCCGCAGGGCGACGCCTACTACACGCCGGGGCTCGAGGCTCCGGCGTTTCTCGACATCCTCGCCGCCTCGTTCACGATCTCTGACACGCTGACCCTCACTGTCGATGTCGCTGTCTCGGTCGACGCGCTTCCCAACCCGCCGGGATCTGGCGGTGTATTCGACTGGCACTTCGGGCTCAACACTGACAATTCGACAGACCCTCGGGGGTTCCCACTCCCTCCAGGGCAAACAGCTGGGGCAGAGTTCGAAGTGGAAGCGTTCTGGGACGGAACGGCGTTCAGCGGACGGTTCGTGGATCGGCGGGCAGCGCTGACAGGCGGGTCGGCCTTGCTGTACTCGATTCCGGTAAGCGTCTCGGGCTCGCGCATCACCCTCACTGTGCCCGCGGCGCTGGCTGCGAAGGTACGGGCAGCGGTTGTCCTGCCCGGCGCCACCTGGAATTGCTCCACGGTCTTGGTCAATACCTTTCTGCTCGGAAGGGGAACCGATGACGCCCACTTGGCCGACACGATCGGGCGACAACCTTGGCCCCAGTGATCTGCTCGGCCTTCTGGCTCGCGGTCTAAACCAACGCTCGAAACATTAAACAAGTTTCCGCCCGCTGGTGAAAAATCGGCGGGCGGATTTGTTTTTGGGTCGCGCCATAATGATTTCGCCAGACGGCTTTGACAGAAGGCAACGAAGAAAACAAAGACTGTTTTTCTGCGTGCGCGATCTGGATGGATGCTTCGCTGCCTTGGTTTTCTTCTGTTCAAAAAAATCTCCATTTTCCGCGTAACAGCCAGCCAAATCTCGCGCAGTACATCAGTGAACGGCCAGAAATGACCCCGAAACCTTTCGGGGTCAAAGAAGGCCAGAACAACGACAAAGGAAAATTAAGATGAAAAGATTAAACGCTGCATTCGGAATGATTCTGCTGATGCTTAGCTGCTTTTGGCTTTCGCCGGCGGCACAAGCAGACAATGGCCCCATCCCTATCGCGGGTCTATGGCATGTCAATTATACCAGTGACTTCACCGGACCGGGGCCTCAAAGTTACCAGCAATGGCACGGCGATGGTTTGGAATGGGAAAGTCCCAATTTCACAACGGGCCAGTGTCTGGGGACTTTCATACCGACGGGTCCCAGGAGCGTCCGGCTCTTCCACGTAGGATGGCTTCCCGGCGGTGGCCCTAACGGAAGCGTACGCTTCGTGTTGACAGAACCAGATACCGTCGTGAGCCCCGACGGCAATAGTTTCGAGGGCAGATATGATCAGAAGTTCTTCGACGCGGCTGGAAACCTCGTCCTTGAGGACAAGGGCAAAGTCCACGCGACGCGTCTAACCGTGCATTGATTGATCGAAGCGCCAACACTTCGCAGGAGTCTCGTCACCGGGACTCCTGCGCGCATGACCGAAGATGATTAACGTCGCGAGGGAATGTTGAGGGCAGAGTCCATGCGAAATCTTTACGCTACAAAAATCTTTAAACTTCTTTTATCGGCTAGTTAAATGGCACTTCTTGCTGGCGCCGTCGCCCATGCAAATGTTCTATCTAACCCGCATTTTTTGCTAGCCCAGCGAAAATGCGCCTGAAAGGCAGCTACTTCTCAGGAAGTAGCCCGCCGCGGCGGGCCTCTTCAACCAATCTAAGCATCAATCCAAATCGTACTCCTCGGATGGCTTTCCGCACACAGTCCAACTCATTCTCCTCGAGGGGCTGCTCGGCTTCCCGCCGAGCGGCTATGAAATATCCGGGCTAACCCCGCCGCCGCTTCAGTCTTGCTAGAATTTCTTCGCATTCACGGTTTCTTTGCCGCGATCAATTCCTGGAAGCGAGCATCGTTACGAATGGGATCCCAAATCGGATTAATGCGCATGAGCTCCGGTGTGACTTCGGTGGGGGATGGAGTATGAAGCAGGCGTTTGAGAATGGGAATCGCATCGTCGGCATCGCCGAGTAGCGCGTAAATTCGCGCCATGTGCTCTTCTCGCTCCGGCCCTTCGAATGGATCTCCTGAGGTCGGTTGTAACGCAATACCTTTGCGCCCCTCGGAGACAGCAGCGGGCGCATTGCCGAGGCCGGCATAAGCGACGCCTAACATAGAATGCAGGGTCGCTTCGGGGCCCGAATCCTTGCTTACAGTACTCAACTCTTGTGTGAGCTGCCGCGCTGCTTGGTCGTAAGCCGCCCTTGAGGCGGCCATATTGCCCGCGTGCTGCTGAGTCAAGCCAATATCGAGGAGGAGATCGTTCTTTTCATCACCGAGCCGCTTGCTGTTCAATGCTTGCATAAAAAGCTCCACCGCCTCGTTATAATGGCGCTTGTTCAGAGCGGCATGTGCGCGGAGATGAACGTCGGTGCCAGGGTTCGCCAGTACCGCATCCGCGGCTTCAGGTTTTGCCAGCGCCCAAAGGCCAGTTGTCTTGATCCAAATAGCCGCTGTATTCGACGGTTCGACGGTAAACATGTGATCCGCCACCGCGATGGCGTCGGCGAAGCGGCGGTTCGTCATATAGGTGGTCGCGAGAATAGACGCCGCCTCAATGTTCCGTGGATCGAGCTCGACGACGCGGCGCTGTACCGCAATGGCTTCATCCCAATGGCCAAGGCGCCGCTGGATCAAGCCGATCGCCCTTAGCACCCCAACATCGTTAGGAAGACTTTTCTGCGCGAGCTGGAATTCTGCGAGTGCTCCGTTAAAATCGCGCAGTCCGTAGAAGCGGTAATAACCAAGCGCAAGATGCGTTTCCGGCAGGGTAGGCTGAAGCGCGACAGCATGATCAGCGGCATCTTTAGCTGCTGCTAACCGGGCCGGAGTTGAGTCAATTCCGGTCCAGTAAACTGAACTCTGCGCACAAGAAAGATACGCCCAGGCCAAGGCAAAGCTGGGATCCAAAGTTACAGCCTCTTGAAATGACCGGGCCGCGCTCTCCTGATTGGGTTGATCTGTGGTTAAGCCGGCCGCAAGCGCGCGCCCGCGCAGATAGGCGTCATAGGCAGCCGTATTTTTTGTTGGCGGAGCTTCCACCCGCGCCTTTTCCTGTGGGCTCA
>QHPM01000110.1:0-2114 GCA_003219095.1 Verrucomicrobiota bacterium | reverse complement strand
AAACGCGAATATGGTTTCCGGAGCGCCGCACACTGCCTTCCACTACGTTGCTTACTCCCAGTTGCTGCGCAATCTCTCTGAGATTACGCGTGATCCCACTCTTATACTGCATCACCGAAGTGCGGCTAATCACTTTCAGATCTTTGAACTTGGCCAGATTGGAGAGCAATTCTTCCTGAATGCCATCGGCAAAGTAAGCGTTCTCTTTTTCTTCACTCAGATTGTCCAACGGAAGAACGGCAATACTTTTGTCGGGAGTCGCGCTGGTTGACTGCGGAGCTACTCGATGAAATAGAAGCCAGGAGCCAGCAACGGCAGCGGCAACTAGTAGTAAGAGCAATCCAATTATCAGCGACCGTTTGCGAGCAGCGGTTCTGGCAGCATGATGATCGACCGCGCGTTGTTCCTCCTGGGCACGCTTGACCTTGTCCGGTAGTTCGGGATTGCCCACTTCGTCACTGTAGAAATTGACTATTTCAACTTTAACTCCATGCTTGACCTCGACCGGCCCAAGTTCGTGCAATGAGGGGCACCAGCGACTTTGTTGGGCGAGGTCGTCGGCGATCCGGCTTGAAAGCAGGATGTGCCCGGTATCACCACAATCCATCACTCGCTGGGCCATGTTAATCCCCACGCCGGCAACATTGGAGCGCTCGTTTACGTCGTTAACTCCGCTGACCGGCCCGCTGTGCAGTCCCATTCGCAGGTGTAGGGCAAGCGCTCCCGCTTGCCTCCGTTTTTCCGCGGCAGGCGGGAGCGCCTGCCCTACAGCTTCGCTAATTTCGATAGCGCATTTTAGCGGTGCCTCTGGATTGGTAAAAAAGGCGAGCGCCATCCCGTCACCAGTCGGAAGCCGGATTAGTTTACCTGCAGCTTCGGCTTCTTTAAATTGCAATGTCTCCCGAACAAGCTTGTTCAGCTCGTTTAGCAGCTCCCTTTGTTCGTCGGTATGTAGTTTGGAGTATCCCACGATGTCCATGAAGAGGACGTGGGCAATTTCGAGATCAAAGTCCGATGGAATATCCGCGGACATATTTGCAGAATCGCAAGCGGCGAGGCGATGGTCAATGCTATGGCTTTCTGTAGCGGGGGTCGCTGACCGGAGGGTGGATCGAGCGTTCCTTGTCCGCCAGTCGGACGGACTCGTGCCTTTGGCGAGCTCGATATTAATTTAGCATCGCCCGCGGAGCGGCCGATCCACCTTCACGAAACGTTGGCGCAAGCGCATGTTTCAAGGCCGGGGTCAGCGACCCCGGCTACAACGGGGGCAAAAATGGTGACAGGCAGGAACGCTTTCCCCCACAAACTAAAATTTCTTCTCCAAAGCGACGTACCAGAATCGTACCTTGATATCGAACGTTGATTCATTGTAGCCGTTCTCAAGCGTTCCGCCGCCCGAAACAAGGACCCAAATCAAACGCGCTTGCAGCGGCATCTTAGAATCTCTTCTTTAGCTGGACGTACCAGAAGCGGCCTTTGATATCGGCAAGCGATTCATCGTAGCCATTCTCGGGGGCTCCGCCGGCGAATGGCGGATCGGAATCGAAGACATTTTGCATTCCAAGCGTGAGCGTCGTGTCATTTAGCCAAGCGCGCCAACCACAGGTACTGTACTCCGCGGTAGAGACGGGCGCGACACTTTTCTCCTTATCATCGTGCATCTTCACATTCTTACCGCCATCCTTCGCATAACCAGGCACGGCTTCCTGAGCCACCGGCACCGGTAACTTAAATGTATAAGAGGCGATCAGGTCGAACGTAGTCCACTCCCTTATTTTGCGCGGCTTCGAGCCAGCACCGATTAGCTCGATATTGTTATCTTGATATTGGCCGGTGTAGTGAACTGTCCCGCCGACATCGAAGCCGGCGAGGCAGGTGTCAGCTGGCCCGTCCCAGAACGCGCTGGCAAAGGCTCGAGTATGCGGCATCGATCCGCTGAAGTTCAATCCAGCCGGAAACCCACCTGAGAGTCCAATGCGGTGAGTGTCGGGACTCGCCTGAAACTCAAACCGGGAGAGATAAGTGCCGTTAAGGATGAAGGTAAACCTGCCAAAATCGCCGCGACCAATGCTCGAAGAATCCAAGATATAGATCGCTTCGTAATCAAGACCTTC
>QHPM01000037.1 GCA_003219095.1 Verrucomicrobiota bacterium | reverse complement strand
ATTCCAACGCCGACCCCCGCGCCATCTCAAAGAAACGAGCACGATCTTTAGCCGAGAACTTCCCGTTACCTTCCGCGATGTTTAACGGGATGCTGGTTGATGCGCGATCGAGTTGGTCCTTTGCCGCCGCCTTGGCCGAAATCGATGCGAGAAATTCCCCAACCCAGCCGCAAAAATTGATGGCTTCCCGATAAACATCCAGTTTTTCGTGATCAAAATAGTTTTTCATCTTTCAAATCAGAGCCAATTTCGAGCAGGAGCACGAGCACGATTACGAAAGGTAAGCCAATCACTCCTCCACTACTCCAACGCGCCAGTTCAATCTCCCAGCATCTTCAGCAATTCCACGCAGCGATTACTGTAGCCCCATTCGTCGTCGTACCAGCCGACCACCTTTACGAAACGATTGCCGAGCGTAAGCGTGAGCTTGCTATCGAAGATGCAGGAATGCGGATTGCCCACGATGTCTTGCGAGACCAGCGGTTCATCGCTGTACTCGAGCACTCCCTTGTAGCTTTTGTCCGATGCCGCTTCTTTGAAGGCGGCGTTGATCGAATCCACCGTCGCATCTTTCTCTAATACAGCAGTAAAATCTGTCACCGACCCATCCGGGGTCGGAACACGAAAAGCGCCGCCATTTAACTTCCCTTTCAATTCTGGAATCACTTCGCCGATCGCCTTGGCCGCACCCGTGCTCGATGGAATGATGTTGATGGCGGCGGCGCGGGCGCGTCGCAAATCCTCGTGTGGAAAATCGAGAATGCGCTGGTCGTTGGTGTAACTGTGGATCGTGCTCATGAACCCATGCTGCACCCCGAATTTCTGGTGCAGGACCTTGGCCAGAGGCGCGAGACAGTTCGTCGTGCAACTGGCGTTGGAAACGACCGTATCTTTCGCCGGATCATAAATCTCGTCGTTGATCCCGATGCAAATGGTGGCATCGGGATTTTTTGCCGGCGCGCTGATGAGCACGCGTTTGGCGCCTGCTTTGCTGATATGCAGTTCCGCCTTGTCCCGGCTGGTGAAAAATCCGGTCGATTCCAGCACGACTTCAACGCCCAAATCTTTCCAGGGCAAATTCCCAGGGTCGCGTTCTTTCAGGATCCGAATCTTGTGACCGCGCACGATGATGTTTTGCTCGTCGTAACTGATCTCGCCATCGAATTTCCCATGGACCGAATCCCATTTCAGCAAATGCGCGAGCGTGCGAGTGTCGGTCAGATCATTGATCGCGAGGACATGTTTGACGTCGCTTTGTGACATGGCGCGAAGAACGTTGCGTCCGATGCGCCCGAAGCCGTTGATGCCGTAATTTGCCATAATAAAATATTTTCAGGGTTTACGATTTCCGAGAATGTCGGAATCGAGTGAGCGCAGAAAATAGAATGCGGAAACGACCGAGGCAATGGCGAAATGGAGTGGTGACGGCGGTCGTGTTTTCGTTCTGCTGCGGGCAGGTTGGCTGCGCGCCGGCGGCCGATCCGTCGCATATGAAAACCATTTTTGTCTTTGGCGATAGCTTATCGGAAGGCCTTGCTCTCAGTCCGCGCGAGGCCTGGCCAATGCTGCTGGTCGAGAAATTGCGCCCGCTCGGTCCGAATTTTCGCGTGACCAATGCCAGCGCCAGCGGAGGCACCACTGAGGGCGGGTTGCGCCGTCTCCCACCACACCTCCAGCATCCCATCGATATTTTTGTTCTCGAACTTGGAGTCAACGACGCCTTCCACGGCATTCCGGTCGAACAGACCCGCGCAAACTTGCAATCGATTATCGATCAGGTGAAAGCGCGCAACCCGAGTGTGTCGATCGTAATCGTAGGGATCCAGTTTTCGATGGCAGTGTCGGACGGCGAATACGTCGCGGCGTTTGTAAAAATGTTTAGCGAACTGGCCGAGAAAAATCACGCTGCGCTGGTGCCGAATTTACTCGAAGGCGTTGTGGGCGATCCAAAACTCAACCTACCCGATGGCTTTCATCCGAATGCGGCGGGACATAAAGTTCTGCTGGAAAATGTCTGGCGTGTGCTTGAGCCGATCGCGCGCGAAGTGGGCTCGAAATAACACTGCGCGATTTTTTTACCGTCATCCCGAGCGCAAGCGAGGGACCTCGCAAATGATGTTGTGATCACGCAATAAAGTCTCAGTGATCCGTAGCACTGGTTGGGATTCTTCACTTCGTTCAGGATGACAACGCCGTGATGACTGGCGCGGCGCGTCCCGACGCGTAAATTGACGCATGGTCCAACCACTCAATCCGCACCATCTCGATCCAGCCGACCCGCATTATTTGCACAGCACAGACGAACCGGTGCTGGAACGAATCGCGATCGCGACGGAAGGCGAGGATTGCGACGAATGCGTCCGCAAATTGCGGGAACCGCTCATGCGCATCCCTGGGGTGTGCGACGTCCGGGTAAATACAAGGCGTGAGCGAGTAATCGTAACGTTTGATGCCAGAAAAACCCACCCGCCCGATCTGCACGACGCGATTTTGCGCAGCGGTTACAAACCGGCACCGTTTGCGGAATGATCGGGGCCGGGATCGACGATCCCAGCTACAAGCTCTGGGATGCTTTTGTTGTTGCCGGCATCGGTGATGCCGGATTCCATCCGATTGTCAATCCAGCCGGGATCAACGATCCCGGCTACAATCTCGAAAGCGCCAGTCCGGCTCGGACCTACAGCGCTGGCTGTTGCTGAGTCAGGCAATGAAACGTGCCCAGGCCCCAGATTAATTCGCGACAATCGATTCCGATCACTTTTCGGCCCGGAAATAATTTTTGCAGCGTCTCGCGCGCCGGTCCGTCCATCGGATCGGCAAACGTTGGCAGCAAAACGCAGTTATTCGCGATGTAGAAATTGGCGTAGCTCGCTGGTAAAACCAAATCTTCGCGCACCATTCTCCCCGGCATCGGCAACTCGAAAACTTCCAGGGGCTGGCCATCAATTTTCATCGAACGCAAGCGCACAAGATTTTCCTGTAACGCCTTGTAATTCGGGCTGTCGCGCTTTTCCTCCACCACCGTTACGACCACACGCTCGCGGACAAAACGCGCCAGATCGTCAATATGACCATCGGTATCGTCGCCTTCGATCCCCTGGCCCAGCCAAAGGATCTGGCGCACCCCCAGATAATCGCGCAGGCGTTCTTCAATCTGATCGCGCTTCAAATGCGGGTTACGATTTTCGTTCAGAAGACACGATTCGGTCGTCAGCAACGCGCCCGCCCCGTTTACTTCAATTGAGCCGCCTTCCAAAATCATCCGCGGATAAAAAACCGGAACCTCCAGGATTTCGCCGACGCGGGTGGGCACTACTTCATCGAGATCGCCGGGCGGATATCTGCCGCCCCAGGCGTTGTAATCCCAATCCACGATGGCAAGACGCGGTCGTTTACTTCTCGTTAGAAAAATCGGCCCGTGATCCCGGCACCACGGTTCGTTGGTCGGGACGCGATGAAAAGTGATCCTCGCCTGATCAAGATTGCGCAGCACTTCCATCGCTTCCGCTTCGTGCGCGCCATTGCAAACATTAATGCAGACGCGCTCGGATTCGATCAGCGCTGCGACCATCGCGCGCAAGGCCGGCAACACTCGATCGAACGATTCCGGGAAACTGATTCCTTCCCGCCGCGGCCAGGAAAGCCAGGTCGCCTCGTGCCGCTCCCATTCGGCTGGCATCCGGTAGCCAAGCTCGGCCGGAGTTCCTTCCACCATGCGCGATAACAGCATCGAAACGATGCGCA
>QHPM01000036.1 GCA_003219095.1 Verrucomicrobiota bacterium | reverse complement strand
CACCTTGTTGGCGGTTGTGGATGGTACGCCGTTGAACTGAAGGAAGGGATGGCCAACGTATCTCCGGAGTTCGTCATAGGTCCAGTTGGCCCTACGTGCTAGACTGACTTCCTTGTTTGGGAAGAACAGCTTCACGGCAGAACGGACACCGAGTTCTACTGAGATTAGAACGAGCAGGTTAAACAATACGAAGTAAACCCAAGTCGGGCGTAAACGGCCGAAGAAACTATAGAGGCTGATGGACATCAGAAGTACTGACGCGATCCACAGCATCACTCTCTCACCTTGAAAGAGGTACAGCATTGCGAAGAATCTCTCGAATATCGGCGGTGCGATGAGAAGGCTGATTATGAAAGCATAACCGCTGACGAATTTCCTGAAGGCGTCCATAGTCCGCTCAACGGCGGCCGATGTCTTTATTCTCCTGGTGGGGGGACTTGCCGTTCCCGGACTCGCCGACGGATTCTGATCTTGTAACATCATCTCCGGTTCTGGATTGGTGCGCAGCGGATTGCTAAATCGTGGTCACGAAACCAGTCTCACAGTGCGACCGCTGAGCTGTATGTTCTCTTCCGGGCAATTACGCCTCACGACAACGCCCAACGTTCCTTCCGCCTAAGGATTCCCCAAAGCTTTTCGGATAAGTGATCACCAGAGCGCATCGCCTAAGCTCGGATAATCGTTTGGCGGCGCAAGCACTTTGGACCAGGCCTCGTTCAATTTGGCAGTGTTTCCGTAAACTCTGGGAATCGCCCAACATTACTTTGCCCGGAATCTTTTGACGCTGCATGCATGAAGCTAGGGAACCTAGCGCAGACCAGTGGCTGTAGTGCTTCGAAAGCGTAGCAATAATGAGCCCACTGATTTGAATGCGGTTGCTTTCAAAGAACTCAGGGATGTCGAGCTCATTTTCGCTGGGCTTTGTTTCCTCATTAACCGGAACCCCGTAGTTTCCAATTAAAGGATACGTCAGCACTAAAATTTGCCCCCGGTAGGAAGGATCAGTCATGGCTTCGGGATAACCGACCATCCCTGTATTGAATACAACCTCGCCCGCTGTCGAGCAGCGTGACCCGAAACTTTCGCCGGAGAAGCGACTGCCATCTTGCAGCAACAATTCCGTTTTCGATACCTCGGCTCGCGGTCCTAAGGAGGAGCTATTGTGGGTTGTGCTGTTGTTCACTGGCAAAATATCCCCAAAGTGCCGATCGTCACATCGCCGGAGAATGGCGATCCAGTCGAAGGCCGCGTGGTCCTGCGAGCGTTAGTCGAGTTTAAACTCACTTTTCCAATCAGCCTCTTCGGTAAACTTCGGCTGGTCCCGTTTATCTAACATATAGTTACCCATTACCAGGTAATCCATTTCGGTTCTCATGAAACAACGGTAGGCGTCTTGTGGAGTGCAGACGATCGGTTCGCCTCGCACGTTGAAGCTGGTATTCACAATAACGCCGTAGCCAGTAAGCGTCTTAAACTCCCGAATCAGTTGCCAATACCGCGGATTGACGTCCTTGGACACGCTTTGAATCCGGGCCGAGTAATCGATGTGCGTGATGGAAGGAATATCCGAGCGCAGAAAGTAAAGACGTTCGTACAGGCCTTTTTCGTGATAATCATTCGGCGCCGGGATTCTTTTCTCCGCCCGAACGGGAGCTATTAGCAGCATATAGGGAGAAGGACGATCCAACTCGAAATAAGTCTGGATGTCCTCCTCCAAAACACTGGGCGCAAATGGCCGAAAGCCTTCGCGATATTTGATTTTTAGGTTGAGCTTTTTTTGCATCTCAGGGTTGCGTGGGTCGCCCAGGATACTGCGATTACCCAGCGCTCGCGGACCGTATTCCATCCGCCCTTGGAACCAACCGATCACATTACCATCGGCAAGCTTCGTCGCTACGAGTTCTGCCAGTTCATCAAAGCTCTGATAATGGGAGAAAACTGCTCCATAATTGCCAAGGATTCGCTCAATCTCCTTGTCCGAAAACGATGGTCCGAGATACGCGCCGTGCATGGCGTCGGCACGACAGTTGAGGATCCGCCTATTGCCTTCCCGAATATACCACACCGCGTAAGCTGCCCCGAGTGCACCGCCCGCGTCCCCTGCGGCGGGTTGAATCCAGAGGTCGTCAAACATACCTGAGCGCAGAACTTTGCCGTTGGCGACACAGTTGAGTGCTACACCTCCCGCCAATACCAGATATTTGCTTTTGGTAAGCTCCACCGCTGTCTGGCAAAGCCTCATGACAATCTCTTCCGTCACCTGCTGGATAGCCAGGGCCATATCCATATAAACCTGCGAAATCTCCGATTCCGCCCTTCGCCGTGGCACGCCAAAAAGCTTCTCCCACTTGTCCTCGAAAACCATTCTAAGGCCAGTGGCATAGCTGAAGTAATCCATGTTAAGGAGAATCGAACCATCCTCTCGGATATCCACGAGATCGGTCTTAATTTTCCGGACAATATCCTTCAGTCGAGACGACTCAGGATTGCCATAAGGCGCCAGCCCCATAAGCTTGTATTCGCCGCTATTCACCACGAAACCTGTGTAGTAGGTAAAAGCGGAGTAAAGGAGCCCGACCGAGTGCGGAAAGTGCAGTTCCTTCAGTAGCGTGATCTTGTTTCCCTGGCCGTACCCGATCGTCGTGGTGGCCCATTCCCCGACCCCATCAATTGTAACAATGGCGGCTTCCTCGAATGGCGATGGATAGAAGGCGCTTGCGGCATGGGACAAATGATGTTCCGGATAATAAATCGGCACGTTCCCATCCCCAAGCTCTCCCAATTGCTCCTTCAGCAGTCTTCGCATGAAGAGTTTCTCTTTAATCCAAACAGGAATAGCAGATTGAAAACTCACCAAGCCGCGCGGAGAAAAACCGTGATAGGTCTCCAAGAGCCGCTCGAATTTCAGGAATGGTTTGTCATAAAAGGCTACCGCGGTAAGGTCCTTGTAATCCACACCGGCCTCCTGTAGCACGTATCGAACGGCATTAATTGGGAACGAGGAATCGTGCTTCTTCCTAGTAAATCTCTCTTCGTGCGCTGCCGCGGCAATTTGACCGTTAATCAGAAGCGCAGCCGCGCTATCGTGATAAAAGGCTGATATGCCAAGAATCGTGTTTCTCACCGCTGTTCCTTTTCAAGTCGCATTTACATTTTTCCCCGAACCTGGCGCTCCCTCATCGAGCTAAAAGAGAGTGTGGACTGAATTGAGATACCGGCCGCTGAGATCGGCCGGTACATTCCGGCCCGAACCCCACCGAGCGCGGCAGCCAGGCCGGTCCATCGACGGGCCTTTGTCATATTGAAACGGCTGTTGCCGAAATGATGGGCTCGCACCCCGGCACGCTTTAAGTCGGCCTGAAGTGTATCCACGACCCAGCGCAGGACCTGGGCGGCAACCAGCGTGTTCGCCTTGCCGTTCGGATGGTCGTCCGCCTTGGTCACCCACAACGTGCTCTCGGGGCCATGGCCCCGGAGGCCGTCGATCAGGTCGAGAACGGGCACATGGTTCGCCGAGAGCGCATCCTTGATCTTCTGGTGCGCTGCCGCGAAGGGATACTCCCCATTGATTTCGCGGAGCTCGGGCAGGATGGTAACGAGAAGTTTCGTGCCGTCTTCGTTCGTTCTCGACGCCAGTTTCGCCAGCGCCTGCTTGGCCGCTTCAAGCCCAGGCCGCCCGTCCTCGTACAGCGAGGCGTAGTAATCCTTCCAGTTCGGACGAGTGCCGGTCAGGCGCAGCATCGAGTCGAACCGCGAAACCGTGTAGGCCACCAGGTAGGAGCGGTCCACCAGGAAGAGCTTCCGCTCGGTCGGCACCGGCTCCGCATCATTAATAAAGTACTGAAGAATCACCAGG
>QHPM01000377.1 GCA_003219095.1 Verrucomicrobiota bacterium | reverse complement strand
CAAATGTCGACGGCAACCGAGAACTGATCAGGAATGGTGTGAGTGGGTATCTCGTTACCCCGGGGGATACCCGCGCTTTTACACAACAAATTCAGCAACTGATGGACAATCCAGATCGCGCGCGTGAGGTGGGCAAAAAGGCCCACCAGGAAGTCCTGGAGCGTTTCAGCATGCCTCGCATGGTTCGTGCGTATGATCAACTCTTTGTCTCGTTAGGGCACTCTCAAAGAGCCTGATGCCAACGGCAACGAAATACGCCAAGGAAACCCTTTGGGCCCTGGCTTCGAAAGGAGTGGCCTTTGTTTTTTACTACGCCCTCGTTTACTTCCTCACCCGCCAAATGACGGTGGAAGTGTGGGGAGACTGGTCTGCTTTCCTCGCTCTCCTCAACATTGTCCTATTGATATCGGACCAGGGAATAAACGCGGCCAATAAACGCTACATTGCTGAGACTCGCGACAGCGCGGAACTGGGCGGTCTCGTTTGTGCTACTCTCACATTGCGGGTAATCGCCAGCCTCTTGTTCACGGTAGTCATCGCGCTGCTCATTCGGCCGCTTCTCTCCTGGTTGCACCAGGCCGATCACATCGCGTTGATGCAGCGCAGTCTTCTGTTGATCGCGCTTTACCGGGTAATGGACTACTTCAAAAGTCTCTTCGAAGCGCTTCATCGCCTCCGTTCGACTTTTATTATCAACACAGTTGAGCATGGTCTGAAGCTAATCCTGATACTTTTGCTCTATCACGAAGGAGACGAATTCTTCACGATTGTTACTGCTTTCACCGTCGCCGTGGCCGCGGCTCTCGCCATTGGTTTTGTCCTGGCCATTCAAACAATACCGGGAGTGTTTGTTCCCCGGCACGCATGGCCCAATATCCGCCAGCTCTACCTTTACAGCCTTCCCGTTTTTTTGATGTCGATTGCGGGCTTCATCTCGCCGGAGATTGATACAATCATGCTCAAAAATCTGGCAACCGATTACGAGACCGGGATCTACTCCGCCGCCAAACAAATCGTTATCTTTCTTCCCCACCTCGCCCTGGCTTTCAGTATGGGGATCATTCCCGGCATCTCAATCTTTGACGAAACTGCTGCTTCCATTCAGCGTCGATTATATTACCGGCTCTTGGCTGGTCTCGCAGGATTATACTTAATCGTCTGCCTGGGAATTGTGATGTTTGCGCGTTGGGGCATGGACTTATTCTTTCGGCCCGAATATCACGCTGCTTCCACGACACTTCTTGTGCTTATCCCGTTCGTCGTATTTAACGCCGCCACCATATTCACCGGCAAGAACTGGCTGTTGATCCCCGTTTGGGGAGCGGTTGGTGCAGCTGCCGCATCCTCACTTGCCTACCTGCCCTATTGCCTCTTGAATCTCATAGCGGCCGATAAAGCTTTCTCCGCCAGCCGAGCCTAGACGCACGCCTTCTTGCCTTCACCGTCTCGGACCCAAAACACACAAACGCGCCAATTTGAACAACGATTCCATCAAACTCGATTTTGTTGGGGTAGGCGCAGCCAAAGCAGGCACTTCCTGGCTCGCCACCTGCCTGGGCGAACATCCAGCGGTATGCATGTCCGAGCCGAAAGAGCTAAATTACTTCTGCGAAAAAAAAATCTGGCCTGCCTTCCGTGCTACTCACCGGCTCGGCCCACAATGGTTAGGCGAACGTTTCGCTCATTGTGAACCGGGAAACCGCCTCGGTGAATTTTCTCCCAGCTACTTATGCGATGCGCACTGCCCGGAGTTGATCTTTCAACACAACCCAAAATGTCGTCTTATCTTTTCTTTTCGTCATCCGGTAGAGACCCTGTTTTCTTTCTATCACCAGATCGGCAAGGAAGCGCCAGTCGCCGATACTTTTGCCGGCTTCTTGCGGGACGAGCCCGATATATGCCGCATCGGATTATACCATCATCATGTCCAGGAGTTTCTCCGCGTCTTTCCCCGCGAGCAATGTCTGTTCTTGTTGTTCGACGACATAAAACGTGATCCGCTGGCGGTATTACGCCAATGCTTTTCATTTATTGAAGTTAACAATGATTTTGTTCCTCCCAGCCTGACGAAGCAGGTCAATGAACCCAAGGTTCCTCGCTCAAAACTGTTAATGGCGATGATGTATTGGACAAAGTGTCAGGTCGAGGCTTCCGGGGTAAGGTTGCGGCGTTTCTTTTGGAAACTGCAGCTTTATCGCCTGCACCGATTTATCATGCGACGTAGTTTGAAACCATTGACTCCAACTCCGATCGACCCGAAAATTCGACAGCAGTTGCTGGATTTTTATCGTAACGACACACGCGCGTTGGCCGCATTTCTGGGAAGAGATTTGTCTCGCTGGGAAGTTTAGACCAATGCCAACTATTCCTCCTGCGGCGACAGAGGCCAATGCCGGTGGGAGGTGAGAAGTGAAGGCGAACGATATCAAGCTCGATTTTGTTGGGGTAGGCGCAGCCAAATCTGGCACTACCTGGCTAGCCAAATGTCTAAGTGAACATCCACAACTGTGCATGGCGGAGCCAATGGCACTCAATTACTTCTGCGAAAAAGCGATCTGGCCAG
>QHPM01000109.1 GCA_003219095.1 Verrucomicrobiota bacterium | reverse complement strand
ATCGATCGTCTTGGTTTGCAGACGCGCAAACGAGCGCTGCATCGAATCGATCCCGGCTTGTTGGCCACGGGTCCAGACCTTGGTGGCAAGAAAGAGCGAATCGCGCAGTTTAAGTCTCGTTAGAAGATCAGCGATGACTTGCTCGGCGCGTCCGTACATTGGCGAGGAATCGATGACGCGGCCACCAAATCTTACGAAAGCGCGGAGAACTTCGGCCAGCGGTCCGGACTGCGCCGGATCAACATCAAACGTTTGCCATGTCCCCAGTCCGATCACCGGCAGTTTTTCTCCGGACGAAGGAATTGGACGCGTTAACATCGTTGCTGATTCGTTTTTGCTTTGCGCGCCCGCTGCGCCAATCGGCCAGAGGCAACTCGCGGCTATACCGCCGATTAAGCGCGCGGCTTCACGTCGCGTCATTTCTCGTGTCATGTTGAGCAAAGTCGAGACGTCTCTTGTCGTTATCTGATTAGCAATCAGAGATGTCTCGGTTACGCTCGACATGACAAAGAATGAAAATGAGCATCACCACTCGCCGCCAATTTATCAAACTCTCCGTCTCCGCCACCGCCGCCATGAGTGTCCAGGATATTTTCGCTGAGCAAGGCACGAAACCATTACGCATTCTTATCCTCGGCGGCACCGGATTCACCGGACCGTTTCAGGTAAAATATGCACTAAGTCGCGGGCATAAGATCACCGTTTTTAATCGCGGCAAAACGCATCCCGGCGAATTGCCCAAGGAAGTTGAGCAATTGATCGGGGATCGCAATGGTCAGCTCGAGGCGTTGAAAGGAAAACAATGGGACGTCTGTATCGATAACCCAACCACGCTGCCGGCGTGGATCCGTGATGCCGCGCAGGTTCTGAAGGGAAACGTCGAGCGTTACATTTTCATTTCGACCATTTCGGTTTACGCCGACACCAGCACCGGCGTGGACGAGAACGCGCCGCTGGCAAAGTATGAGGGCGCCGATCCGTTCAAAGAAACGCTCGAAGCGATGAAGGCCTCGGGTTACAAGACTTACGGACCGCTCAAGGCGTTGAGCGAGCAGGAAACGCAAAAGTGGTTTCCGGAGAAATCGCTCATCATTCGCCCGGGTCTGATTGTGGGACCGCGCGACGAAAGTGACCGCTTCACCTATTGGCCAGTACGGATTGACCGCCGGGGCGAAGTGCTGGCGCCGGGCAACCCGAGCGATCCGGTGCAATTCATTGATGCGCGAGATCTGGCAGAATGGACCATTCGGATGGCGGAAAATCGGGAGACCGGAATCTACAACGCCACTGGACCGGCGAAGGAGTTGGGAATTGGCGGCATGCTCGACGGGATCAAGAGGGCGTTGGATTCGAACGCAACCTTCGCCTGGGCCGATGCCGAATTTCTCAAGCAACAGAAAGTCGAAGCATGGTCGGACATGCCGGTGTGGGCGGGCGATGAATTAGGTATGGCGCGCACGAACATCAGCCGTGCGCTGGCGAAAGGTTTAACGTTTCGTCCCCTGGGCGACACCGCGCGCGATTCTCTCGCGTGGTTCAAAGCACAGAAGCCGGAACGGCGGGCGAAACTGCGAGCGGGACTTACGCCGGAGCGCGAGGCGGAAGTGTTGATCGCCTTGCACAAGCAAGGCGGAATGACGAAGCACGAATGACGAATCGCAAATGACGAAAGCTCTCCCTCGCCCGTCATCCCGAGCGCAAGTCGAGGGATCCCGTTGCGGCAGCTTTAAGGTAACTTCATCGGGATCCCTCGACTGACGCTCGGGATGACACGGATTTTAAATAGGATCGTCGATGTGCGTGCCGACGAGCTGCGCGCACTGTGGCTCGGGTTCCTTTTCAACTTCGTCGTTCTCGGCGGCTATTATGTCATTCGCCCCATCCGCGACAATATCGGCGCGGAAAGAGGTATCGAAGAACTGCCGTGGATGTACACCGGCACACTGCTGGCGATGTTGATCGCGAACATGCTCTTCTCGGCCATTGTCGCGCGCATGTCGCGGCGAAGATTCATTCCTATCGCCTATCGATTCTTCATCGCCAATCTGATCATTTTTTACATTCTGATGCGCACGGTCCCAACCGGGCAGCAGACCTGGCTGGCACGCAGTTTTTTCGTCTGGGTCAGCGTCTTCAATCTTTTTGTCGTTAGCGTTTTCTGGCAGTTCATGACCGACGTTTTTACCAATGAACAAGGCAAACGCCTTTTCGGTTTCATCAGTATCGGTGGCGCGCTCGGTGGGATTTTCGGACCCACCATAACAGCGTCGCTCATTCAGACAATTGGCGCGGCCAATTTGATCCTAATCTGCGCGGCTATGCTCGAAATCGCGGCGCAAGTCGTCCGATTCTTCCCCGGCGATTTCGAGATGGAAGACGGCAGGCAGCGCCTGTCCGGGGCGACGGGCGTCGCGCCGGTCGCACCCGATCAACAGGCCGTAGGCCCGTCGGCCAAGACAGGGGAGGCGCCTGTCTTCCAGAAGCGCGCATCAGAAAAGGCGATCGGCGGGAGCATGTGGGCAGGAATCACGCACATTCTGCGTTCGCCGTATCTTTTCGTTCTGTTTCTCTTCATCATCTTCTACACCGTCACAACGACATGGGCGTATTTTCAGCAATCCGATTTGGCGCGTTTCCAAATTCGGGACAGCGGGTTGCGCACGGCGTTTCTGGCCAGGCTCGATCTATCCGTCAACACACTGGAGTTGTTAGGTCTGATTTTCCTCGCCGGCCGATTGATGAAATGGCTCGGCGTCGGAATCACCCTCGTGCTCATGCCGGCATTGAGCATGGTCGGGTTCATCACCATCGGATTCCTACCCCTGCTATCGGTCCTGGCCGCGTTTCAGGTTCTGCGCCGCGCGACAACATTTGCGATCACCCGGCCTGCGCGCGAAGTTCTCTTCACCGTTTTACCGCGCGAAGATAAGTACAAGGCCAAAAGTGTCATCGACACTTTCGCTTATCGGGTCGGCGATCAGATCGGGGCCTGGTCCTATCGGGGAATGCATGCTGCCGGTCTCGGCCTCAGTCCGATCAGCTTCATTGCCGTACCTGTGATCGCGGTTTGGTGCGGAGTATGCCTGTGGCTTGGAAGAAAACAGAGCGCTCTCGCTCGGGCTCAGCCTAAAGAAGCAGCGGCCTAAAAGAAGCGCGTACCTAGGATTTGACGAACACGCCAAGTAACGGACGGCGCGATGGCGTTTTCGAGCGAAAATCGCTCGCGAAACCATCTTTCGTGCGAATCTCGACGTGGCCGGCTGCGCGGCTGGCATTATAGACCAGAACAGAGCCAACGGGTGCCTGATACGGATCGCTCACCGCCAGTTTTCGGAAGCCATAGTTACTGACCAATTCCTGACCGGCCTGTTTCGCGTAGACCGTTGTCGGACGGGAACTGATCACGCCTGACGCCAGGAGCGCGTCCTTCACTGCGTGCCAGCATTGCCGACCCGAATGAGAATGCGCCCGTTCCTCGGCAATGGTAGCGGCTCGCATTAATTTCGGATCGAGTTGGCGATCGGCTGTCGTGAAAGGCCGCACGATTTTAGTCGGCTGATAACTTTGGACGACATCGACCGAGGTGGCTTTGCCGGAAGCATCTTTAAAAACAAACTTGGATGGCTGCGGGTTCGATCGCGGCGGCGGCGACATGGAGAGAGCCGAAGCCGTGGCCGGGAAAAGGGCGGCGCAGCACAGGGAAAAGAGGGTTAGGGGGAGAACTTTTTTCATTTTGGGAGTGCCCTCTATAATGCAATTCGTGCGCCTGACAAGCGGTTTTTCAGCAAAAATCTTATAATTTTTAGAATCGAAAAGATCTGCATTGCATCCACAATGACAGGCATTTCCGATTCCTTTCGGGGAGCTAAATTACTAAGGCATTCCTCACCTGGGTTGTTCACGTCCCGGCAACCCCCTTTTGACGGGTCATGGCAACGCGATTTGCTTCAATTATCGGCATTCTCCTCATCGCGCCATGGGTCTACGCCACCGAACAGCTAACTCTCGTGCGGGTCACTACCTATTGGCGGGAGGAAGGTCAATTGCGCGCAGCCTTCAACGGAACGCGTCTTCGAAATGGGCACTGTGCCGTCGATCCTAAAAAAATACCTTACGGCAGCAGGATCCTGCTGGAGGAGGAAAAGCTACTCGCAGTTGATACCGGACCGGCCGTGATAAATCGCAAGGCTGCCCGCCTCACAGGTCGGAACGAAGCGGAACGAAACGCCGTCGTGATCGATCGTTATTTCGAAACGAAATCGCAAGCCATGGCTTGGGAGAAATCACATCCGCATTTCATGAGAGTGCGGGTCCTCATTCCAGGTATGGCCGCGGCCATTTCTAAAAAGAGTGCGCCTAGAGGCCAAAACTTGCCGCCCCAAACAATCATCGCATCACGGCAAATCAACAGACCACTGGTACTGCGCCCAGCTATTCCAATTGGCGACTTTTACTTTAGCGATTTCCTCGGATCATCCAGTGCTACTGCCCGAAACGCACGCAGACGCTCTGGTGGCGATCTACCATTTGCGGACAATATCAGAGCGATGCCCGGCGGTTCACTCGAGCACGTACGGCTACCCTGGCTACAAATAGGCTAGCTCTCGAGCCATTCGAATCGCCGCGGCGACGTCCGAGGTCGCGGTCTCCGAAACGACGCCCGCCCACTTCTCGCAGGCTTCGCGAACAATCGGCGATAGCTTTTCCGCCAGCGGATGCTGATTTCGTCAAGCAAACCGCATATGAATTCGATTGCGCGGAGAACGTCCTTTCGCGCGACAGCAATTGCGATCAAGGGCCAATCTGTGCGTCGAGATCAGCCATGGTTGCGAACAATCAAGTTTTCTCGCTGTTTCTATCGAAATAACCGCGCCAAATCGAGCCGTCTTTGCTTGCCAGGGCGGTTGGCGCGACAGAGCTTTTACTTTTGTGTCGGAGGAATTTCACATTCGCCAGGCCACCCCCGACGATGCCGCCATAATCGGCTGGCATCGCGCCCGCATGTTTCAGGATATGGGCCTGGTGCCGGATGACTTGTTCGAGTCGTTCCGGACAAAAGCGCTCGATCGTTTGGGCAAAGCGCTCGCTTCCGGCGATTATTTCGCCTGGCTGGTGAGTGAACTCAATGCGCCGCAAAAAATTATCGCCGGCGCCGGCGTCGTCATTCGAGAAGTCCCGCCATTCCCACACCGTCATCACAACGGTGAGATCACCATCGCCGAAGGACGCCAGGGATTAGTCGTCAACGTCTTCACCGAGCCGGAATGGCGCCGACGTGGAATTGCCAAGCTCTTGATGGAGGAAATTATCGTCTGGTCGCGCGGCCAAAATCTCGACGATCTCGTCCTTCACGCCTCCGAGCACGGCCGCGCCCTTTACGAACAGCTCGGCTTCATTCTCACCAACGAAATGCGGTTTCGCGGATCGTAGTTGGTCACTGCGGCAACGCTTGCTCGGCTAGATTAGAAATGTCATGTCAGGGGAATTCTACTCTGCCGACGTTTTCGGTTTCCCTGTGACCTCGTGAGCGACATCGTACTCGGGTTTAGCTGCACCCATGAGCCATTTGTCGAACCAACCGACGATGTGCTGCAGTCGCTCGACCCGATGCCACGGCTGACCGGAACGGGAAAGCTCGTGCGATTCCTCCGGAAATTTCACCATCACCGTGGGCACGCGCAAAAACTTCAAGGCCCGGAACATTTCCTCGCCGCCGGCGCCGGGCGGAGTGCGCGTGTCACTTTCACCAAGGACAAACATCATCGGCGTCTTCACGTTCTTGATATAGGTGATGGGCGAGCGCGCTTTGAAATCGTCCGGATCATCGAACGGCGGCGCTTTAAACCAGTTGGGTTGAAAGAGAGTGAAATCAGCCGTGTACCACCAATGTGTCCAGCTCGCGATGTCACGCTGCGCCGCTCCCGCCGCAAATCGTTGGGTGTGCGTAACGACCCAGTTTGTCAATAGTCCGCCGCCGCTGCCGCCGGTGACGCCAAGTTTTTTCTCATCGATGTATCCGCGCTTGATCATTTCATCGACCCCGCGCATCAGATCCTGATAGTCATCGCCGGGATAATGATACTGAATGACATTGCCGAACTCCTGGCCATAGGTGGTACTTCCGCGCGGATTGGGATAGAACACGACGTAACCTTTCGCTGCCATCCATTGGAACTCGTGCTCGAAGATCCAGCCGTAGGCGGCGTGGGGACCGCCATGGATATCTAGAATGAGGGGATATTTTTTGTGCGGGTCAAAGTCCGGTGGCTTCTGCACCCAGGCCTGCATTTGTTTGCCGTCGAAACTTTGATAGCTGATCTCTTCCGGTTCGGCCAGGTTCAAGTGCGACCATAACTCACGATTAACATCGGTGATTTGATGCCGCTGACCGTTTTCCGCTACGACGAAGAGATCGCCGATCCGCGTGGGCGTTGAAATAAGGCAAACTGTTTTCGCGCCGTTCGGCGTCGAACGAAAACGCAGAACCGCTTCATTGCTTTTGGTGATTTCGGTATCGGCTCCGGTCGAAGCGTCGAATCGCGCAAGAATCGTACGCCCCTGCTGACCGGCGGTCTCCAAAATCGTCTTACTGTCGGCACTCCAAATCGGCCGATTCGAACCGCCGGCACGAGGAGGCGGCTGATCCCCGAAAACACCCTCGCCGACATCGAAATCGAATTGGGCAGTCAAATTCTGTGGTTTGGAATTCGGCGCCGCATCAACAACCCATAAATCCGGCTGGGTGTAAGAATTCACCGGCTGATTTTGAGAGGCAGTGAAGGCAAGCCGTTTGCCATCGGGACTAAGGGCAAGGTTCTGTAAATCCATATCAATTGTCGTCAGTTTTGCCGCTTCGCCTCCTCGCGCTGGCACGAGGTAAATGTCGGTTTTAGGCAGTTCGTAATACGGCTCGTCGACATGCAACGAGGTGCAATAAATCTGCTCCCCATCGCCCGCCCAGATGGGATTATCTTCGTCGAAACGTCCGGCGGTTAATTGCTTCGGCTCCGCTTTCTCGTCCGCGCTATGCGGAGCCTGAATGGTCCAGATGTGTCCCGGCCGTTTGAAGTCGCGATTACCTTCATTGTCCTCGCGGTAGACAGCGTGACTGACAACGAGCACGTCGCTCTCGTGTTCTTCATCGGATTCCGCAGCTTTTACGGGCGAGGCCGTCGGACTGCCCGAGGCAGTGGGCAAAGGGCTGATGCCGGCAGCTGTGCGTTTTGCCTGCTTCTCTTTTTGCTTTTTCTTCTGCTGTTTCGCGATGTCTTCTCCATTCGCCGTGGCGGTGAACGCGATTGTTTTCCCATCCGGTGACCAACACGGATTACCTGTGCCTTTGGGCAAATCCGTAAAGACGAACGCGTCACCACCCGCCATCGGCAGCATCGCAAGTTGCGGCGGTTCCGGTTTGCCATCCTTTTCCATCGCTCTCAGGAAGACGAGAAACTTGCCGTCCGGCGACCAGCGTGGCGCAGCGTCGTGATTGCCGTTGCTCAATCGATGCGGTTCTTCCCCACCGGTAATGGGCACGGTCCAGATTGATGTGTCGTATCCCGTCTTTTTCTCGTTAGCACTTATGCGGACAAAAGCGACGCGAGAACCGTCGGGCGAGATCTGCGGGTCACCGATCCAAACAAAATCGAACAAATCCTTTTCGGTGATCCCGCGCTTGTCGGCCGCGTTGGCCGGAAGGGGCGGAAGCAAAACGGCGGCGACGATTAATGTCCGGAAGAAAAGATTCGCAAACATGTTTTGATTTTGGAAGATGCGGTGCCCACCGCAACGTTTTTCCATTCCGTTCCGTGACCTGGATGAGGCGCGGAACCAAACAGCGAGACCTGCTTAGAACCGTTCGCTGGCCATCATTTCCCCGGCTCAACCTCGGGAGATAACCAGCCACCAGCGGCCTGGACGGGAGTGATGTCACCTGCCCGTGTTATCCATACTGCCGCCGCTGTACGGTTCGATATCGTGTCGATATCCGACCTGGGCAATGGAAGATGACGTTCCCGACTTCCGTGCGCTGCAATTTTTTCATGAGTGAGCGAGAGAACGACAAAATCGTGATGCAGATTTCGACCGGAGTTTTCGCCGGCGCGAACGTTCATCCTTATGCCAAAGCCAAGACGAACAAGATAGACCTCGAAATCGCGGGCCTCACGCCTGGCCGGTTCAAAGTCGATGACAACCGTGTTATCGCCGCGCACCGTCGCTTTGAGAGCTCCGGGAGCTTCCTCGCTCAGTCGGGGAACGTTGGCATCTCGCCATTCGCGACCATTCAATACAAAGGCTGGGGTGTAAACGCTGTCAGCATTCCAGTTAGCGGCATAAAGACGCTGTCGCGTTGTCCATTCAGCGGAGGCAAAGGGGTCTTTCCACCCGAGTCGATCCCAGTAATCGACATGAAAAGCGACCGGCACAAACTCGTGCCAAAGCCGCGGGTCGCTTACCAGCCGGCCCAACGAAGCCTCGGCCGGCGGACAACTGCTGCAGCCCTCTGAAGTGAACAGCTCCAGGAGCTGCACTTTCTTCGGCCCCGATTCAAAGACGACCGGCTCCGCACCGACTGTTTGGGAAACGAAAATCAATAAAGCGATGCTGCAAACAACCACGCCACGGTTCGTTCCATTTCCTGCCGAGGTAGCTGGCCTGATCACAAGGCAAGACTTTCCTGCTTCGCCGAAGTTGCTTCCGCGGTGATTCCGCTGAATTTCTTCACCAGTTCGTTGAGCTTAGCGACGTAATAATCGCTGTTTTCATCGCGGTTTTGCGAATCGAATTCACTGGCTAGTTTGGCCGCTGCGTAGGCCGCAACCTTCTTCGGGGTAGCTTTAATGTAGTAACTGATCTGATCGCCCGGTTTATAGTTGCGGCCGCTGGTTACCGCGAGTTCGTAAGCGGCGGCGCGATTTCGAGCCGAGCCGGCGATCTTGGCCCGATATTTGTCTAACGAATCCTGGAGGGTATCGGTTTTCATCAGCATCTCGATGGGCATTTCCCGATTCCGAATTCTTTCCTCGAACTGTTCCCGCAACCGCGCAATTTCCCCTGACTTTTCTTGCATGATCAATTTGATCATTTCCTCCAGGAAAACGCGCTGGAACTTCTCCAGGCCGCGGGATTTGAGCGCCCCGCCCTTAATAATAACATCACCGCCGCGCGTAAGCAGGGCATAGTTCTTTGCTTTGTAGCTGAACATGGCGTCGAATCGCTCGTCGAACTCGACTTCGATGCCCGGCGGCAGCTCCTTCGCCAGGCCTCCTCGCAGTTCGTCTATCTCTGTAGAGGCGGACGTGCCGGCCGCTTTAGTTTTTGCGGGCGACACGCCCGCCGCTACAGAAGATGGCGGCACAAAATAGATACCATCGGTATCGACCTCAATGACTTGCGCGCCCCGCTCGTTCAACCACGCAATCATCTTCTGCAAGAGGTCGCGACCGATCTGCGTAACGCGTGCGGCCGCGTCGAAGTCGGCAAAGTGCCCCTGGGCGAAGCCGAGATATCCATAGAAGCTGTTAATCAGGATTTTGAAGGTGTTTTGGAGAGCGTGAAGATGATGCCACCTCGGGCGCTCTCCTTCTTTGTCGGCCAGCTGCATCTGCCCTTTGGCTTCGAGGCGGAAATTACGCAAATCGGTAAGCAGGTGCCGAAAAATTTGGAGTTGATCCGTGACCGGAAAACAATCGAACTGCAACATGATCGACGGATAGAGCGAGGCTACGTCGCAGTGCCAGACGTTGCGCGCGACGCCGCTAAAGTAGATGGCGGTGAAACCGCCCTCGAAAGTACGTGCCATTGGCATTTCCGGAATGCTGTGACGTTGTCGCAGATATTCGCGCAGAAAGAGCGCATTGATGCGGGTGGCGTTGCCACGCACGATCACGTCCTGATAGTTGTAGGGGAAAATCTGCGCCTGGATGAAATAGCTCGGGCTTAGGAGGTCAGCCAGGGCCCGAGTTTCCTGAACGGCGCACAAAGCGCGTTTTCGGAAACGTTCACTTTTCGTTAGATATTCGCGCTGAAGCGCCTTGCCCGTAAGCGCGGAAATTTCCGCGGTATCGCAAAAGCCAAAGTGCTGCGCGACGTCAAGGCGTTCGAAACCGCTGAGCGTGCGCATGCCGACGTCATAAAATTGGGCGAGAAGAAAGGTATCGACGAAGTGGCGGCCATCCACCTGGAACTTTGGATAATCGATGGTTTTCTCGGCGATTTGCAGGCGCGACGGACGCGAGCGCAGGAAACCGCCGCTCCGACCCCAATCCAGCTTCACTTTAGCTTTGCGCGCCCGCGCCACCAGACAGGGCAGATCAAACCGAAAAAGGTCGTGTCCTTCGATTACGTCCGGATCGCGCTCCTTAATAATTGCCGTAAGCTGTTTGAGCGCGTCACGTTCGGACTCCTCGGCATTTTCGGGATCAACCACGATCAGTTGCTGCCAGCCGTTATTATCGGACACCGCGATGCTGGCGATGGCGTTTTGTGATGCATCAGCCAGATCGCTTTCGCCAGTTGGTGAAAGCACTTCCAGTTGTAAACGCTTTAGCTCTTCGAACGGCAGTTGCTTGAACAATGTCCGGCCGGTGGCGCTGAGATAATGCTGCACCGGATCGCTCAGGGCGAAAAAATTGCGTCCCGCTTTTTTTAAGCCGTTGCGCAGCGCGATCAGCTCCTTCCAGCTGTCGACAGTGACGAGCCAATTGTATCTTAGGTCGCCGGCGAGTTTCTGCGCGTTCTCGAGCCCGAGATCAGTGATATCGCCATCCGTCCAGACAAAGGGATGAAACGGTTCAACATCCACCACGGTACTTCCGTCTCTTTCCCGACGGTAAACGCGCACAGTCCCTGTTTCGCCCAACTCGATCGCGACGATGCGCGGCGTTTTGTCCGCGCCGAAAAGAAGTTCATTATCTTCAAAAGCCACAGTTAGAGATTCCTCGAGTTAACGCCTTTTGTCATCCCGAGCGAACAGTCGAGAGATCCCGTCAACCTTAAAGATCCCGCTACGGATCCCTCGGTCCGAGCCGGACTGGCGCAATTCGCTCGGGATGACAAAGAGAGAGCATCGGCTAACATCGCCGAATGACGATTCGCCTCCTACTCCCACTTTCGCTCGCAGTCGCGCTTACTTCGCTCGCGCAACAAACTCCGCAACAAATCGCAGACACAGAATTGCCATCGCTGCTTACGATTTACAAAGATGTCCATAACCATCCGGAATTATCGACCCAGGAAGAGCGAACTTCCGCGCTTCTGGCAAAAGAATTAAAAGCAGTCGGTTGCAACGTGACTGAGAACGTCGGCAAATACGAGAAGTCCGACCAGAAGTGCTTTGGCGTGGTCGGCCTGATGAAAAATGGCGATGGGCCCGTGGTCTTGGTGCGCACCGACCTCGATGCATTGCCAGTGCAAGAGGAGACCGGATTGCCCTACGCCAGCACCGTCGTAACGAAAAATGAAAAGGGCGACGAGGTGCACGTAATGCACGCCTGCGGGCACGACGCTCACATTT
>QHPM01000035.1 GCA_003219095.1 Verrucomicrobiota bacterium | reverse complement strand
TCAGGTCAATTTTGCCGTTCAAATAAGCGCGCTCGGTAAATTCCCCGGGCCGGGCCGCGCGCGCGCCCGCGCGCAGGCATGCTTCCAAAACTTTGGCCGTGACCAAGGCGCCGCCATGACAACTGATCTCGACCAGATCCTCGCCGGTATAGCTGCCGGGCGCGCGATGCACCGCCAGCATTGATTGATCAATGATGACGCCATTTTCAACGATCTCGCCGAGATGTTGGGTGTGTGATTGCAAATCCGATGGCCGTTGTTTGCCGCGAAAAACTCTATCGGCCACTGCAATCGCATCGTCGCCAGAAATACGAACCAGCGCGATAGCCGCCTCGCCCGCCGCAGTGGAAATAGCCGCGATCGTTTCTTCTGGGACAATCGAACGGTTCACGCCAGGCTCAAGCCGAACCGGCATCGAGAGAACAGGCGGCTTTCACCATCGGCATGTAATATCGATATCATACTCCCACCACGCGGCAACCGACCGCATCTCTACCCAATTAGTTCCAATCCAGCAGGTTTGCCGGTCCAGTCCGAAGCATATCTTAACGTTTACGCCCTTGTTTCCATGAACGATTTCTGGCCGAGGTATGAGCTTCGGTGTTTCAGGCCTTTGAGGTAGAGTCGTTTCGCCCATGGCCGGATATTCAGGCACTCCTCTATGGAAGAAACTCGGCTACAAGACGGGAATGTCTGCTTACATTGATGGTGCACCCAGCAATTACATTTCTTTGCTGGCCTTGCCCGTCGATGTTGTTGTTACCTGGCTTCCTCAAAGGAAACTGGAGTCTTACCGGAAAAGAATCGTTCCTGGTGGTGTGATCTGGGTCTCCTGGCCGAAGAAGAGTTCCGGGCTTAAGAGCAATATTACCGAAGACACAATCCGCGAGGTAGCGTTACCGATTGGACTTGTCGATGTAAAGGTTTGTGCGGTCGATGCCGTGTGGTCCGGGCTAAAACTGATGATAAGACGCACGGAACGCACGGCTTAGCTGGCCGTGCGAGTTCTCGGTTACCTGTTATTTGTTCTCAGGGATTTCGCTTTCCGTGGTCTCGTCGTCCGTGGTCTTGTTGTCAGTTCTACCGCGGGCTCGCCGGAGCTCTCCTCTCCATCACTTCGCGCAGCGCAGCGATGCATTTCTGGTTCTGGTCTATCGTGCCGATGGTGATGCGGACCCATTTCGGCAGATTGTAACCTTTCATCGCCCGCACGATCACTTTGCGCTGAAGCAGAGCGCGAAAAACGGCGAGACCGTCGCCGACGTTCACTAGAACAAAATTCGCGGCGCTAGGCACGAAGGAGAGTTTCATCGCGGCGAATTCCTTTTCGAAAAAGGCGCGGCCTTCCTCGACCAACCTCTTTGTCTCGCGTTGATGTTCTTCGTCGGTTAGTGCCGCAAGCGCGCCGATCTGACCGATGCCGTTGACGTTGAACGGTTCTCTTGTTTTGTGCATCACTTCGATCAACTCGGACCGGGCGATGCCGTAGCCAACACGCAAACTGGCCAAGCCATGAATCTTTGAAAAGGTACGGAGGGTGACGACATTTCGTTCCTCGCGCGCGTACCGAAGCGTATCGGGCATGCCTTCAACAAATTCGTAATAGGCTTCGTCGAATACCACTACTACCTGCGGCGGCACCCGCGCTATGAAACGCTCAATCGCGTCGGCCGATAAAAGTGTGCCGGTGGGATTATTCGGATTGGCGATGAAAATTAGCTCGGTGCGATCGGTGATGGCCCTGAGCATGGCATCCAGGTCGTGTCCGTAATCGCGGCTGGGCGCTTCAATCGTCTCCGCGCCAAAAACGCGCGCGATGATCTTGTATGCAACAAAAGCGTGCTCGGAAGTGACGATGGCGTCGCCGCGTTCGAGAAAAGCGTGGGCCAGTAACTCGATGATTTCGTTCGAACCGTTACCGAGAATGATATGATCGGGAGTGAGGTTGAGCTTTTTGGCAATGGCGTTACGCAGATAAAACGCGCCACCGTCGGGATAAAGATGCGCGTTTTCGATGGCATCGCGCATCGCTGCGATCGCCTTCGGAGAAGGGCCCAGCGGATTTTCATTCGAGGCCAGCTTGATAATCTCGGACGGCTCGCAGCCAAGCTCGCGCGCGGTCTCTTCGATTGGTTTGCCCGGCTGATACACTGCGAGATCGCGCAGCTGCGGATTGGCCCGGTCCCAGATCGATTGCACCGGCGCAGCTTAAACGAAAATGCTTGGGGGAAAAGACTCGCGACGGTCCGCCTTCTCCGCCAACGTCGCGCCATGCACAGTTTTCATTTGATTGCCGATGCAGCGATCGCAGGAGTTACGGTCAATGGCTGGAAAATTCTGGGCTGGAGCGGCAACCTCGTTTTCGGTGCGCGCTTCATCATTCAGTGGATCGCATCGGAACGCGCCCGCAAGAGCATTATTCCGGTTGGTTTCTGGGAATGCAGCGCATTCGGCTCGGTCCTGCTGCTGATTTATTTCGCGTTTTACCGCCATGATTCGGTGGGTGTGTTGAGCGCATTATTTCCCCTCCCGGTTTACCTGCGAAATCTTTATTTCCGCTACACTCATCAGCATCCGAAACATCCGGGGAACGAGCCGCGACCACCGGAATAATTGTAGAGGCGCTGGTGCCAAACGCCTATGATTTTTGGATTCGGCGCTCGCCGCGGCGGGCGCAGCTACAACGATCGCGACAACGGTTTACATCGGCGCACGAGAGAGATACCATTTACCTTCCATGGTCGCGTCGGACAAAATCACTTACCTCGATAATAACGCGACGACAGCGATCGATCCGGCCGTGCTGGAAGCGATGCGGCCGTTTTTGGAGACATATTTCGCGAATCCATCGAGCGGTTACCGATTTGCCGCGCAGGTGCGCGATGCTATCGAGCGGGCGCGCGAGCAAGTTGCCGCGCTCCTCGGTTGCGAGCCGAGCGAGATCGTGTTCACCAGTTGCGGCACGGAATCAAACAACACCGCTTTCCATTCCGCACTCGAAAGCCGGCCGGAGTCCAAGCATGTCATTACCACCGCGGTCGAGCATAGCGCGGTGCGCAAACCGGCGCAGGAACTGGAGCGACACGGTTACGAAGTCACGGTCATCGGCGTCGATAAATCTGGGCGCTTAAGTCCGCGCGCCTTGGCCGATGCCATCCGCCCCGATACCGCACTCATTTCTGTGATGTGGGCGAACAACGAGACCGGCGTGATTTTCCCGATCGAAGAGATCGCGGAGGTCGCGCGCGATAAAGGCGTGCCGCTTCACACCGACGCGGTGCAGGTGGCGGGAAAAATTCCGATCAACCTGCGCGAGGTGCAGCTGCAATTCCTATCCATTTCCGGCCACAAACTGCATGCGCCCAAAGGAGTCGGTGCGCTTTATGTGAATCGGCGCTCACGATTTCATCCCCTAATACAGGGCGGGAGCCACGAAAATAACCGACGCGCCGGGACGGAAAACGCTGCCTCGATCGTCGCTTTCGGAAAGGCAGCGGAGATCGCGCTGGCAAAATTACCGGAGGAACAAACCCGCGTCCGCAATTTGCGGGACCGGTTTGAAAAAACGCTCATCGAAAAAATTTCGGGCGCGCGGGTCAATGGCGCAGGGGCACCACGTCTGCCGAATACCTCCAGCATTATGTTCGACGAAATCGAATCGGACGCAGCGTTGATGATGCTCGATCAGGAAAACATCTGTTGCTCGGCTGGATCGGCTTGTCGCACCGGATCGCTTCAGCCGTCACACGTTTTGAACGCGATGGGTTTGGTCAACGAGCAGGCCCGCGGCAGTCTGCGTTTTTCCTTCGGCCGGTTCAACGACGAGACAGACATCGATCGCGCCCTCGAAATTGTTCCACGCATCATCGGAAAATTGCAGGCGCTTTCGCCGGCGACCGTAGGTTAGATTCGCCTCGCTAGGCCCCGTCATCCCGAGCGAAAGCCGAGGGATCCCGACGCGATAGCTTTAAGGTAACTTCATCGGGATCCCTCGACTGGTGCTCGGGATGACCGTTATCTCGCGGCCATGATCACTAGCATCTGCGAATCGGTGCGCGCAATCTGCGGCTCTGGCAGGTCATCTTGGTCTGGATTCTGGCGATCGACTTATTGGTAGCAATGCTCTGGCGTTTGTAAGGTTAGCGCGAGCATTCTCTCCGAGAATGTCGGCTATGGCGAGCAGCTTCCTGCTCGGAGAAGCATACAGCTCGGAGAGAATGCTCGCGCTAACCCTCGATTTCGGCTTTCAGCCTAAGACGGGGTCGGCTAATTTTCGCTGCTGTGAATTTACCTCTCGATCTCATCGCCATGCGCGAAGAATACTTCATCCACGGCCTGCGCCGAATCGATCTCGATCCCGATCCGATCAAACAGTTCGGAATTTGGTTCACCGCAGCGATGGAGGTTGGGATCAGTGAGATGAATGCAGTCGCGCTGGCCACGGTGGCAGAAAATGCCCAGCCGACGACGCGTATGGTTTTGCTCAAGGGTTTCGATCACGATGGTTTCGTTTTTTACACGAACTACCTGAGCGAAAAGGGCCGGCATCTGGAAAAAAATCCGCGAGCGGGTTTGGTCGTTCACTGGAAGGAACTGGAGCGACAAATACGGATCGATGGCATCGCCGAAAAAGTTTCGCGCGAGGAATCGGCCCGCTATTTTCATTCGCGCCCGATTGGCAGCCAGCTCGGGGCGTGGGTTTCGCACCAGAGCGAGGTAATTGATGCGCGTCGAATATTGGAAGCGCGACTCTCGGAACTGGAAGAAAGGTTTGCGGACCAGGAAATTCCCTGTCCGCCGCACTGGGGCGGTTATCGGGTGAAACCGGAGCGAATCGAATTCTGGCAGGGTCGTCCCAATCGCCTGCACGATCGTTTTCGTTATACGCGCGAAGGCGAATCGTGGCGGATCGAACGCCTGGCGCCGTAAAAAGGCGGGACCGGCATCCCCCTAGTCGGAAATAAGCCGAGTTAACATTTGAGTGTTGCAGGTGCAATACTCAAATGTTAATTCATGCGGAGTAAGTTTGCGGCAAGCGCGATTTCAGCTGCGCTTTGGTTTGTAACCTTCGAGCGCAAGTTGCCAGCCGAGCGCCGAGCAGGGCGCGATCATCGCTTCGTGGTTATCGACCGGGGCGATGTTGATGAATCCCACCGCTTCCATGCAAATGCGCAAGGTCGATTCGTCGAAGACCCGATTGTGCAGCACCGCTTCCATTTTTTGATTGCCGACATCCTCTGCTTTCACTCCGGTGGTGATGGCGATGATTCCTTCATCGGGTCCTAACTCCAAGGCGGGAAAACGTTTTCGTTCCAGCCACATCCGATTTGCGCCGCGACAATCCGGCACTGTAATGGTGATGCGACCGCCCGGTTTCAGCACCTCAAGCCAACGCCCGAAGCTCGCTTTCAG
>QHPM01000034.1:5062-6188 GCA_003219095.1 Verrucomicrobiota bacterium | reverse complement strand
GGCGTTCCGGATTGGTCACATGATTACCAGCTTGGCCGGCTGGATGCACGCAACGGTGTGCGCGCTAAGATCGCCAGTTCCGCTAAACCTTTGTTTTTAAAGACTTGGGACCGCAGGGCGCACGAGGCAAGGTCAAAGTTGGCTTCCGCGGCCGCAAATGAGTCGCCGCTCCGCATTGTAAGGAAAGACTTCGGGGATTTCTCCAGCCCGCAATTTTTCCTGCATCCGACGCCAAAACGATGGGGTAAAGAGATCCGCGTGCTGCTCTAGCAAACTGCCACGCGCCTGATCCGGAAAGCGAAGAAACTGCAGGAATTCCTCTGGGAAAATGTCGTTTTCGCGCACCGAGAACCATGGCTCGGCCGCCATTTCCTCCTCGTGAGTGGAGGGCTGCGGCAGGTCACGAAAGTTGCAATCGATTAGAAAACAAAGCTCGTCGTAGTCGTAGAAGACAACACGGCCATGGCGTGTCACGCCGAAATTTTTTGTTAAAAGATCGCCCGGGAAAATATTCGAAGCAGCGAGATCCTTAATCGCCTGTCCGTAATCACAGGCCGCGGCTATCGCCGCTCGATCACCGCTCTGGTTGAAAAATAGATTTAGGGGTTGCACGCGGCGTTCGAGGTAAACGTGGCCGAGAAGGACGTCATCGGCTTCGAAGCGCACCGTCGAAGCAGCTTGTTTTCTTAGATCCTCGAGCAGCGCTGGGTCAAAGCGATCCCGCGAGAACCGGAGATGCTCGAACTCGTGCGCCTCCACCAAACGACCGGCACGGTCGTGCTCGAAGACGAGGCGGTATCTTCGCATGACATCGTTTCGGTCGCCTTGTTTCGGGACGTCAAAGCGATCCTTGATCAGCTTGAAAACCAAGTCGTAACTCGGGAGCGTGAAAACCAGCATCACCATCCCGCGCGCCCCTTCCGCGGCGACAAACCGGTCAGCCGAGGTTCGAAGATGAGCGACAAAATCCCGGTAAAGCTCCGTCTTGCCATGCCGGTGGAACCCGATTGCGTTATAAAGATCAACCAGTCGCTTACGGGGCATCAATTGACGCAGATACCGGACGAGCTCGTAAGGGCACGCCAACTCAACCCGGAAATAAGCGCGCGTGTAGGAAAATAGAATG
>QHPM01000034.1:0-5057 GCA_003219095.1 Verrucomicrobiota bacterium | reverse complement strand
AATGGCCATCGGCGTAGAGTCGCTGTTCCATATGGCGCGCCCGACAAAGTATGCTCCGGCGCCCCGGTAAAAAACATGCGATAAGACCTCCAGGGTGACATCGGGTCTGGCCGAACTAGCGTTGAACAAGTCAGTTTCGATCCGATCCGCCGCCAGCTTTGTCGAGCCTCGCAAATCTGCCCACTCTTCCTCGGGAAAGGCTCCGGCGGACGTGTCGCTCAACAACCGATACAGAAGCTCATCCACACTCCCGCCAGAATAAACGCGGCACAATTCGTGCGCCGAAATTGTGGCCGGTGCATCAAAATCCGTATCTACAAACTCAATCGCCTGATCCACGCCCGCAGTGGTGAATACGCGCCGAGTTAAGGAATTGAAAAAGCTTTCTGCAATCTCCCAGGAAGCGGAGCGCGCGATTAACGAGGAATAAACCGCTTTGATCGCTGTCCAAATTGCCCGTTTGGTCAGCCGGTCGCCCATTAAAGCCCTGACTTCAACGGTCAGGTTGTCGAGTACCTCGCTATATAGATGGAGACGCTCGCCCGCGTCCGCATAAGAGCCGGCCCAATCTGAGGCCAGAAACCGCTGGCGCCCTCGCCGTGTGATGGCGTAAAAGCGGGATTCGTAATCGGCGAAAGCACGCTGCGCGGCATCGGCGCAGAGCGCGGCGAGCCGGCTGTCGGTCAAGCTGGCGGAGGGTGAAATGCTGCTAGCGCTGAAGGCGGCCACGGAGACGAGCGACGTGATCTATCAATTGCAAAACCTAATCGCCTCGGTCATGTGGGCGTCGCCGTTTTCCTGACGTCAGCAAACTGTTCCGTTTCAGTGGAGCCTCGCAACGCCGTGGTCGAGCTTTGACCTCCGGAAATCACTTGCGCGACGGCGTCGAAGTAACCGGTGCCCACCTCATGCTGATGCCGGGTAGCGGTATAGCCATCTGCCTCGGCGTCAAATTCTGCTTCCTGTAACTCCGAATAAGCTACCATGCCATTCGTCTTGTAACCGTGGGCCAGGCGAAACATGCTGTAATTCAACGCGTGGAAACCGGCCAGGGTGACGAATTGAAACTTGTATCCCATGGTGCCTAACTCGCGTTGAAATTTTCCGATGCTCACCCGGTCGAGTTTTTTCTTCCAGTTGAATGAAGGCGAGCAATTGTAAGCGAGAAATTTGTCCGGGAATTTGTCTTTGATGCCTTCGGCGAATCGTTGCGCCTCGCTCAGGTTTGGCTCGCTCGTCTCACACCAGATCATGTCGGCATACGGCGCGTAACTCAGCCCGCGTGCAATGGCTTGGTCGAGACCGGCACGGACCCGATAAAACCCTTCGCGCGTACGTTCGCCGGTAAGGAATGCGTGATCGCGTTCATCCACATTGTTTGTGAGCAAGGCCGCGCCATTTGCGTCTGTGCGCGCGACGATGAGCGTCGGCACATTGGAGACATCGGCGGCCAGGCGTGCCGCGAGCAGATGCGAAATGGCCGTTAGCGTTGGCACGAGAACCTTTCCTCCCATGTGTCCGCACTTCTTCTCGCTCGCCAGTTGGTCTTCGAAATGAACACCGGCCGCACCCGCTTCGATCATCGCTTTGGTCAGTTCAAAAACATTGAGTGTACCGCCGAATCCCGCTTCCGCGTCCGCAATAATCGGAGCAAACCAATCGATGTCGTTCTTGCCTTCGGAGTGATGAATCTGGTCCGCGCGCTGCAACGCCTGATTGATTCGCTTCACCACCGCCGGAACACTGTTTGCCGGATACAAACTCTGGTCGGGATACATTTGCCCGGCGAGGTTGGCGTCGGCTGCGACTTGCCAGCCACTAACGTAGATCGCCTTCAGACCTGCTTTCACTTGCTGGACTGCTTGATTACCGGTCAGCGCTCCCAGTGCCGAGACGTACTCTTCCGTATGCAAAAGTCGCCACAGTTTCTCCGCCCCATGCCGGGCCAGAGTATGTTCCACCACAACACTCCCTTGCAGCCGCTCGACATCCGCTAGCGAATAGTTTCGCTTTATCCCTGCCCAACGCTTCTCATCGGTCCAGGCATCTTTTTCATTCATGGCAATTTCTCGTAGCCCGGCAAAGTCAGGAATTCGACGAACGCTTCGTCGGTCGTGATTTTGTCGAAAAGCTCGCGCGCCTCTTCGTATCGCGCGGCCGTGAAACGCTTCTCTCCCAACTGCTCTTTGATCTTCTCCAACTCCTCGTCCAGCACGACTCGGAATAGTTCCTTTGTCACTTTGCGTCCATCGCTCAACTCAGCGCTCGGATGCCGAATCCATTGCCAAACCTGAGCACGTGAAATTTCCGCCGTCGCCGCGTCTTCCATCAAATTAAAGATGGGGACCGCGCCGCTGCCTCCCAGCCAGGCCGCGAGGTATTGCACACCAACGCTGACGTTCGTGCGCAGGCCTTGCTCGGTGATTGGCTCACTGGGACGGAAGTCGAGCAAGTCCGGGGCCGTAACTTGAACGTCTTCGCGCTTTTTGTCGATTTGATTGGGTTGCGGCATCACCGCGTCAAATGCATCGAGCGCGAGTTGCACCATTCCCGGGTGCGCCACCCACGTCCCGTCATGACCGTCGCGGGCTTCGCGTTCCTTGTCGGCCCGAACCTTGGCAAAAGCCTCTTCGTTCAGCTTCGGGTCATTTTTCACTGGGATCTGCGCCGCCATTCCCCCCATTGCGAAAATATTTCGCCGGTGACAGGTCCTGATGCACAGGAGCGAGTAGGAACGCATGAAATGCGTCGTCATCGTGATCTGGGCACGATCTGCCAGGAGAAAATCGGGCTTGTTTCGAAACTTTTTGATGCACGAAAAAATGTAATCCCAACGGCCGCAATTGAGACCAGCCGAGTGCTCGCGCAGCTCGTACAGAATCTCATCCATCTCGAACGCCGCCGGGATCGTTTCGATAAGGACAGTGGCGCGGATTGTCCCTTGTGGTATCGCGAGTTCGTCCTGCGCCATTTTGAACACGTCGTTCCAAAGACGGGCCTCCAGATGGCTTTCCATCTTCGGCAGATAAAAATAGGGCCCGCTGCCGCGCGCCATCAGCTCCGTAGCATTATGAAAAAAATACAAACCGAAATCAAATAATGACCCGGAAACAGGCTTGCCATCTACGAACACGTGCTTCTCCGGTAGATGCCAACCGCGCGGACGGACCAGAAGCACCGCAACCTCTTTCTTTAGTTGGTAGCTTTTTCCCTCCGGGCTGGTGAAACTGATCGTGCGCCGGATCGCATCCCGCAGATTGATCTGACCCTCAACCACATTCGCCCAAGTAGGCGAATTCGCGTCTTCGAAATCGGCCATGAAAACCTTCGCGCCGGAATTGAGCGCGTTGATCACCATTTTGCGATCGGTCGGGCCCGTAATCTCGACCCGCCGATCGCGCAAATCCGCCGGAATCGGCGCGCAGGTCCAATCACGCTCGCGGATCGATTTTGTTTCCGGTAAAAAATCGAGTGCTTCGCCGCGGTCGAGCGCCGCTTGTCGATCCTGTCGGTGCTGTAGACATTCGTCCCGGCGATTGCCGAAAGCGCGTTGCAGCTTGGCAACGAAGGCGAGCGCTTCCGGGCTAACGATTTCAGGATACGCTGGCGCGAGTTCACCGCGCAGCTGGACACCCGCTGGAGTTGGGATCGCGGAACTCTTCATCGGCAAGTCATTCTAGCTGACAGCAGCAGGCACGCCATCGTTCGTCGCAAAATTGCCAGGGCCGGAGCACGTTTGCCACGCTTTCACGCACTCTACTTCCTTTAATTCCCCGGGGAAGGCGCCCCTGCCGCCGGGCCCGTTTTCGGTGGTGCGGGTGCCGGCTTTTTCTTCGCCGCCGCTTCGGCTAGCTTGCTATCAACTTCGGCAGCCTCGATCGGGTGAATGCTATGATAGTAGGTGTTCGACTTTGATAGCTCGCGCTTCCGTTGCAGTAACGCATCGAAACGTTCACGCTTACTTAACTCAAATACCTTGTCCATCTTGATCGCTTCAAATGGACAAACCTCAACACAAATCTGACAACTCATGCAGACCGAGATATCGATATCGAAGACCGCGGGATAAAACTGCGGCTTGCCCATGTAATCGGGCTTCTTGTCTTCGCTCTTAACTATATAGATGCACTGTGGCGGACATTCCTTCTCGCAAATCTTGCATGCCACACAGCGTAATCCCGCTTCCGCGTCATCCGTATCGTAGATGAGGATTGGGAAGTTTCGGTAATTCTCCGGCAGCGGACTGCGCTCCTCCGGATACTGCACAGTAATTAGGCGCTCTTTCTCGAAATAGCTTCCGACGAAGTTACGCGCCGTCACCGCCATTCCTTTAAGTATACCTGTGCCAATCATGACTTCGTGACCGTTAAATCCTTAAATCGTTAAATCGTTAAATCGTTGAATCGTCGAATCGCTAAATCGGCAACCAGTTTTAACATTGTAACCCTTTTAGCTTTTAACGGTCAACTTCCCCCATCACAATATCGACGCTGCCTAAAATTACCATGACGTCAGCTACGGTGTGGCCAAGGCAAAGATCTTCCAGGATTGTCAGATTGATAAAACTTGGCGGGCGGACACGGTAACGATACGGATTCGGACTACCGTCGCTTATTAAATAGAAGCCAAGTTCTCCTTTTGGCGCTTCAATGCGCCCATAGGCTTCGCCAACCGGGGGTTTGAACGCGCGGATCTTCACCTTCGGATTCATGACCGGACCGGCAGGTATTTGTTCGAAGGCTTGTTTCAGGATCGTGATGCTTTCGCGCATTTCCAGCGCCCGCATCATTAAACGATCGTAGGTGTCGCCGTGTTCCCCTAACGGAACGCGAAATTTGAACCGTGGATAATATCCGTAGCCATCCGTTTTACGGATATCATAGTTCACCCCGCATGCACGCAGCATCGGGCCGGTAATACCAGAACTAATAGCAAGCTCGGCGGTTAGTTTGCCGACCTCCTGTGTCCGCGCGATCAAGATCTCGTTTTCTACAATTAGCTTTTCGAATTCATCGAGAAATTTCGGGAACGCATCGACAATCTTTTTTGCGCGCCCC
>QHPM01000033.1 GCA_003219095.1 Verrucomicrobiota bacterium | reverse complement strand
TCACTTTCGTTTTGATCGGGTCAGCGATCGTGGGTGCGGTTTTACCCGAGCTTTTCGTTATCTTCTTTTTTCAGCGCGGTTGCATTCGGCTGCAAAATGCGCGCAATTTTGTTTTTAACGCACCATTCTGGGCGTTCGATGGCTTTCTCGTTAACCTGATGTATCGCACCCTGGCGGCGTGGTTGGGTGATCGGACAAGCGTGTCTATTGTGGCCGCTAAAATCTGTCTCGACCAGTTCGGTTACAATCCGTTTTTCGCCGCACCTTTCGGGATCTGGGGATACGCGTGGAAAAACGCTGGTTATTCCTTTGCCAAACTGCGTCCACTGCTCACCTGGCGATACTATCGCGAGCATGCTTTGCCGGTACTGATCGCGACCTGGGCGGTTTGGATTCCACTAATGGCGGTTATCTACTCACTGCCATTGGCGCTGCAATTTCCGCTTTTCGCCCTCGCCCTAGCCTTCTGGGTCCTGATGATGACCTATATGACCAACCGGTTTGCCGGCAAAATCGAAGCGGACGCGGAGTTGCCGATTTCTGTGGTAAGGGAAACTTGAACCGCGTAATCCGCGGTTCAGGGTCTTGCGAAATGCAGCAGTGCTTCGTGAACGCCGGCACCGAATTCGCGCTCGGCGACATAGCCGCAGGCCGATCGCACCGCTTCTTTGACCTGATCGATTGCGTTCGCGGGGCAAGCTGACATCGCGGCAAAGCGACCGTCGAGCATTGAAACGTCGTTATGATGATCGCCAGCCGCGAAAATCTCTTCCCGCGGAATACGAATCAGCCGCGACAGTTCGGCGAGCGCGGCGCCTTTGTGATAATGGGCGTGACAGAAACGCAAATAGATAGTGTTGCGTTGATAATTAAATTCGGGCTGTCTGGTTCGCACCTTCTCGACGAATTCCGTAATGCGATCCATTTCTTCCTCGCTCGTTGCCACCACCCCCTCGGCCGCAGCGCCGAGAAAGATCACCCGCGCCTTGGTTTTCCGGTTTACGAAATCGATGATTTGGGTGAGAACGGACCGGGCGGAATTAAACAAGTCCGCATGGGCCTGCGCACAACGCTCGTTCCAATCACCAAACGGCTCCCACTTGCCACCATTGCGTGATGGCCGGAAGACGTCGCGTTCGCTGGTAAGGATGAAATCGGGTCGAATCGGAAATTCGAAATCGAGCAAGCCTGATTCGAGCAGTTCGACCGAGCGACCGGTGTTGATGGTCCAGAGCGCGCCATCACGCTGCAAATACCCGATCAGCTCGATGCAAGCCGGATCGAGTACCGGATCGTTGTCGTGAGCGACGAGAGTGCCGTCGAAGTCGGTGCTGATCAAATGAATCTTTCTCTCCACAGATTTAACTTAGAAATTGATTTCGCCAACGCAACGAGCAACGGTTTTGGTGATGAAGTCCGCTTACGAGCTGGCGATGGAACGGCTGCAAAAAAGCTCGGCGACTGTGACGTTGACGGCCGAGGAAAAAGCGCAGCTGGCGGAGATCGATTCCTCGTTCAACGCGAAGATTGCGGAGCGGAAAATTTTCTTAACCGACGAGATTAGGAAGGCTGCTGCCGCTGGAAAATTTGATGACGTGGAATCGCTCGAGAAACAACTAGCGGCGGACGTGATTCGGCTTCAGGAAGATTGCCAGCACAAAAAGGAAAAGCTCCGCGCGACGTTTGGAGCTGGATAGGAGCGGTTTACCTGAGCCGGCCCGCAGGAGCCGGACTGTAACGTCAATCGCCTCTGGCTAGGAAACTGCCTCGGTCGTTTGCGCGGCGGTATGACCCCGCCTGGGCAAGTTCGGGTCGAGGAACCCAAGCATATGGGCGTGATTGATGACGCGGACGCCTTCCTGTTTCTGCACCTCGGCGATCTGCCGCTGGAATTGTTCCATTTTCGTCCAATGCACTTTGGGACGGAAATGATGCTCGGCGTGGTAGCCGTTGTAGAAGAAAATCCAATTGTAAATTTTCCCGTAGCTACTTACGCCCCACGCGATCGGTTTGTCCGGGTTAGCGCCATAATGACGGAAATATCCGTTCAAGTAGCTGAAGCAATGACCCAAGTAGAAAAAGGGCAAAAAGAACAGCATGTAGCGCCAATTGATAAAGCTGATCGGGTTTGTTGGAACAATCAGTGCCATCGTGACCAGCACCCTAATGAAGGCAGTGAGCTCGATTGTACCCCAACGGACATCGGCGTTTCCGCGCTTAGCTAGTTCGCGTTTGATGGCAGCTGGATTGTCACGAAAAAAGCTGAGAAACACATAGCCCCATGGATTTTCTGCCTCTCCGTCATGGCCATGCTTGTAAATGGAAATCCAATCGACAGTTTGGCCCTGTTCATCCGGTCGATCAGCGTTTCCCTTGTGGTGCTGCATGTGAACCGCGTCGTAGTAGGTCTGCGAAAAACAGCACGCGACTGATTCGATCACGCCAAAGATGCGATTCATCCAATCCGGGCGAAAGAACGGGTTATGGATGAAGTTGTGAGCGACGCCATTGATATTGGCGTTGATCATGAGTGCGTAAACGGAACCCATGATCAACATCACCCACAGTGGGGTGGACGGAAAAAGGAAATACATCGCCAGAAAGTAGGAAAAGTGGAATAAACCGGCGAGCGTCGGCACAATGTCCCAACGCGTATGGGCGAAAATCTTCGAATCTGTCGTTGGCCGTTCGATATGGATAACGTCAGCGTTCATCAAGACGGCAAATTATGCCGCCGTCCGGATACAAACGCAACTGCGGCGGGCCGGAACTCTAGCGACAAGGCAGGCTCACGAAAGCCGAGTCAACATTCCGATATTCCAAATGCAACACCCAAATGTTCGCTCGTCAAAGTACGAGATTGTTTCAGCATTGAAGGAATAGGGATGTGCCTTCCCGCGTGCTCGCTCTTCCGAGCGAAACCGGTTACCCGCCGCGGCGTGAGGAAGGTCTACCAACTTTTGCCTTGGAAAAGTTTGTTCCGGGGGGAATAGCCGAGGTAAGCTGATAGCATGGTCGGGTGAGGGAAGGGCAAGGGGCTTCGGGCTGCCGGCGCGGCTCAAGCCCGGGGACAGATCCAGTTATCATATGGTTATTACTCGAAAGCATAGTAATTATGGAAGCAAGCGCTATACCCCTACGAACGCACCCGTCTCGAAACCTAGACTGGTCTAAGTCGCTAAATCACAACATATTGCATGGTTCCAAGCTAACTCTTTGATTCTAAAGCGACATATCTGTTGCCCTTACGAAACAATCCGGTTGCGACCATAGCAAATTATCGTTTTTGCCTTAGCCGGCACGGGATTTGTTGTTGACGCTGCGACGCATTTATGAGAATTGTCGGACGATACACTGAGCTTGAGACGCTATTCGATCGCGTTTGAGGCCGGAAAATGGGACTAAATGATTGCTCGTAGCATCGTTCTCATCGCCGCCAGTGTTGTTTGCACCACCGTTGGTTATGCCACGGTCGTAGACCTCACTGGGTCTAATGATAGCGGCACGATTAACGGCGCGCAGTTCGTCTTCACGACGCCGCAGCCTACTGGCACTGGCGTCATTCAACCGTTCTTGCGGGTGGAGAATACCCCGACCGAGCAAGGTTATAATACCTCTGGCGGAACTCCATTTAACGATAAAGCCGGACCATGGGCGCATGATCTCTCATTTGGCAACCTCCAGAACACGCAAGTCACTCTCGGCGGCGTCAGTTATTTCAAGCTCTTGCTCGACGTTAATGAACCCGGTGGCAGCAAGTCCCTAATATCGCTGGATCAGCTGCAATTCTATACCTCTAATCTGGGCGGTCAGACGACCACCAACGTCGCCTCGCTCGGAACCTTGCGCTACACCTTTGGCTCCGGGGACAGCGTCATTCTCGATGCCTCACGTAATCACGGTAGCGGCTCTGGCGATATGTACGCCTACATTCCAACATCCGATTTTGCCGGCACCAAGGCGAGTGACTTCGTCTATTTATATGCACACTTCGGCAATACCGATAACAGCCAGGCCGGGTTCGAAGAGTGGGCATTGGTGAATGTCGCGCCCATTCCTGAGATGAACGCGCTTTTTCCCATCATCGGTTTTTTTGTGGTGGCATTTGCCACGCAACATTTACGGCGGCGTCACACTCGG
>QHPM01000032.1 GCA_003219095.1 Verrucomicrobiota bacterium | reverse complement strand
AGCGAAATCAGACCACAAGCTCGTCCTGCTCGATTTTACCGGCTCGGATTGGTGTGGCTATTGCAAGCGCATGCAGGCCGAAGTTTTTTCCAAACCGCAGTTCCAGGATTATGCCGCGAAAAATCTGATCCTGGTCGAACTCGATTTTCCTCGGGCCAAACCGCAAAGCGACGCGGTCAAAAAGCAGAATCAGAAATTAGCCAGCGAATATGAAATCGAAGGTTTTCCAACTCTGGTGGTATTGAATCCCGAAGGGAAGCGAGTGGCCAATTTCTTTGGCTACATCGAGGGCGGACCGGCCGCGATTATTGCCGCGCTGGAAAAGTTGCCCAAGAGCTAGCGGACGAACACCGGCTCGTTTTTCGAAGTCATAAAGGCGCGTTGCAATACATCCGCCAGATCGCGCCGGGTAAATGGCTTCGGTAATGCCCCGCGAAATCCATATTGCAAAAATTCCGCCAGCGCCGCTTCGTCGGAATAACCGCTGCAAATAATGGCGACGACGCTGGGATCGATATTGCGCAAACGCGAGATCGTGGCCAATCCCCCCATCCCGCCGCGAATCGTTGCGTCCAAAATCACTGCCTGAAAATTTTCGCCGCGCCTCATGGCGCGTTCGTAAGTATTCACTGCTTCCACGCCGTCGGTCACGGCTGTAACTTCATAACCAAGCGTATTGAGCAACTGCGAAGTGAGTTCCCGAATTCCCTCCTCATCATCCATCACCAGGATGCGTTGAAGAGTAGATTGCAATCCTGAGCTCACGACGGTCTTTATCACGGCTGGTTCAGCCCTGGCTGCTGGAAGATAGAAGGCAAAGACGGCGCCCGCAGGCGAGGATTGTTCGAGATGCAACATCCCTCCGTGTTTCTTCACAATCGAAAAGCTAATCGAAAGTCCCAACCCGCTACTCACCGGTTTGGTGGTGAAATAGGGATCGAAAATTTTCGTCGCCATATCCCCGGGAACGCCGCCGCCGTGATCCGCGATCGCAACCTTGATATAGCGGCCGCCCGGCAAGAGCGCGCCCGGTTTGTCGTCTAGTTCTACGTTGCGCGCCGAAATTTCCACCATCCCGCCGGAAGGCATCGCTTCGCGAGCATTGATCATGAGCGCGTTGATCACCTGCTCGATTTGCGTTGGATCGACTTCGGTCGGCCAAAGTTCCGGCGGAATATCCATTTCTGCGCGCAGATTCGAGCCGTGCAGCGAAAAATGGGCTGACTTCGCCAGCAGCTCGGACATTCTCACAATTTTTTTCACCGGTGAGCCACCCTTGGAAAAGGTGAGCAACTGGCTCGACATATGGGCGGCTTCCTGCGCTGCCTGTGATGCCTTCGCCAGGCACCCAAGCAAATTCTTTTCTTCCACCGGCGCTTCGAGCTGGGCCAGGCCGATGTTGCCGGAAATGACAGTGAGAATGTTGTTCAAATCGTGGGCGATTCCGCCGGCCAGCGTGCCCAATGATTCGATCTTGCCTTTGGTGAGCCGATCATCTTCCGCGCGCTTACGTTCAGTGACATCACGAAAGAAAGCCGAAACGCCTCCGCCGCTGGGATAGGCGTGAACTTCAAACCACCTCGTTCCGCTCGGGTCGCATGCTTCAAATTCGATCGGTGCCTGCTCGGCCATAACCTGCCGATAATTCTGTTCGAAAGTCGTGCCGCGAAGTTCGGGAAACTTCTGCCACAGCTCGCCCCCAAGAAGCTCTTTGCGCACACGTCCGAATAAAGCTTCCGCCTCCGGATTCACATAGGTAAAACGCCAGGCGCAATCGAGGGCGAAGAAGCCATCGGTCGTATTCTCGAGAATATCTGTCAGCGTCCGGGCGGATTGCTGGAGTGCAATCCGCGCCTGGTTGCGTTCCGTGAGATCGCGAATTTGCCGCTCCGCCACCGCCAGGCGCACATTCAGCAACGATAGGTCGATTGGTTTGGTCAGGTAATCATTCGCCCCGGCTCCCAAGGCCATCTCCAGATCTGCGCGATCGGTTTTACCGGTCACGAGCAAAATGAACATTTCGTCGCCGTCCTGACGCGCCCGCAGTTGGCGACACAAGTCGATGCCACTTTTTCCCGGGAGCATCCAATCAAGAATAAGGAAGGGGAAGCTGTCCGTCGCCAGCGCGCGCTCGGCCTCTTCGGCGGTGGCAACTTGCGTCACTTTATGGCCGCGCATTCCGATCAACCGGGAAAGGGTTTTGCGGCTGTCGTCCTGGTCTTCGACAAGAAGAATATTCATCACGCGATTATCGGCGTCAGTGCGGCCTCTCGGCCTCGTGCCGAAGTTTGATTAGCCCCCCAAACATCGATTTATCAAGCAGCAGATTAGCTGCCAAATTTCGCCTTCCGGCGGCTGTAGCCCGGCTTTCCCTACCGCGATTTGTCACAGCGCGGTTGCACCTCTGGTGCCGCCGCGTTAATAAGGCAATCTGTCGCGCTTCTGAGTCTCATGCTGCGAAAATTCCGCGCCCTTTTTTTTCTCATTCCCGCTACGGTTGCGTTCGCTCAGCAACCGTCGCCCACGCCCACAAAGCCAAAACCGCCGCCGGAGCCACCCACCACAGTCAGCTCAGTGCACGTCGACGGTCCCTACATCGCGCTTACCTTTGACGACGGCCCCCATGAAAAACTCACCCCGCGACTGCTCGATTTACTCGCGCAACATCACATTCACGCGACTTTTTTTGTCATCGGCGAAAACGTGGCACAGCATCCCGAAATCTTGCAGCGGGCAGTGCGGGAAGGCCACGAGATTGGCAACCACTCCTGGTCGCATCCTAATCTCGCGAAAATGTCCGACGACGCCGTCCGCAGCCAAATCAAACGCACCGAAGAGGCGATAATCGGCGCGATTGCTTCGCGTCCGGTTTTGCTCCGCCCGCCCTATGGTTCGCTGACGACGCGCCAAAAACATTTTATTCACGACGACCTGGGCTACGAAATTATTCTTTGGGACGTGGATCCGCTCGACTGGAAGGAACCCGGTCCAAATATCGTTAGTAGTCGTATTCTGAAGGAGACGCGCCCCGGATCGATCGTGCTATCGCATGACATTCATGCGCAGACGATCCAGGCGATGCCGGCAACGTTGACAGAGCTCGAAGCCAAAGGATTCAAGTTCGTCACCGTCTCCGAATTGTTGAAGCTACGGACGCCGGTACCTCCGCCAACGCCGAAGCCAGTGGGGACGCCAGCAACTACCCCATCCGCGCCGGTCGCTCCGTCCCCGAACGGTTAGCTCTCGCGGCATGATCGCCGATCATTATTTGCAGCTTCGAACCGATCTCGAAACTGCGCTGATCCGATTGCTGCGACTTGGCGCGGATCTGCAACGCGGCCCGGGTTCATTAGAGACCCTGCATGCCCTTCTCACCGACATTCGGCAACCGCTCCTCTTTGTTGCCGTCGGCGAAGTGAAAGCCGGAAAGTCCTCGCTTCTAAACGCGCTTTTCGGCCGCGAATTCGCCAAGACCGGCGTGCTGCCGGCGACCGATCGCGTCTGCATTTTTCGCTATGGCGAGGTGGAAAAAACAGTCGATGTCTCCCCCCAGCTGATCGAGCGCTTTCTTCCGATCGATTTCCTGCGCGACTTCAATGTCGTCGATACGCCCGGGACCAACACGATAGTGGCGGAGCATCAGCGCATTACCGAAGAATTCGTGCCCCGGGCCGATCTCGTGCTCTTCGTTTTTTCCGTCGTTAACCCCTGGACGCAATCGGCGTGGGACCTTCTCGCTTTTGTGCAAAAACGTTGGCTGAAAAACATCGTTTTCGTTTTGCAGCAGGCCGACTTGCGCGATCCCGAAGAGATTGCTGTCATCCGCCGTCATCTTCAGGATACCGCTCTTCAGAAACTCGGAACCGTTCCCCCCATTTTTGCTGTTTCCGCGCGTCAGGCTTTGCTCGCGCGAACGGGCGCGCCCGGAGCCGCCAGCCTCGAAGAAAAGAGCCAGATTGTTCCGCTGCAAGAGCACATCGATTTGATCATGTCGGATGCGAGTGCGCACGCGCTCAAATTGCGATCGGGCTGGCAAACGGCACAGGTTGTTCTGCACGAGATCGCCGCGGAAGTGCGCGCGGCATTTCGCACCATTAGCCAGGAC
>QHPM01000108.1 GCA_003219095.1 Verrucomicrobiota bacterium | reverse complement strand
TTTTTAGCGGTACAATCGCCCCGCGCCGGTAGCTGCCATCGGCCGTAATCAACGCAATCGCCCCGCTGTCCGCGATGCGATCGCGAATGCTGTCAGCGCTGAAACCGCCGAAGACAACCGAGTGAACCGCGCCGATCCGCGCGCAAGCCAGCATCGCAATCGCGGCCTCTGGGATGGTCGGGAGATAAATGATAACGCGATCGCCTTTGCGAATTTTGTTTCGCTTCAGGACGTTGGCGAAACGGCAGACTTCGCGATGCAATTGCTGATAGGTGAGAGTACGCTTGTCCCCTGGCTCGCCCTCCCAGATAATGGCAGCTTTGTTTCGTCGCGGACCAGCAAGATGACGATCGAGACAATTCTCTGAAAGGTTAAGTTGCCCGCCGACGAACCATTTTGCGAAGGGCGCTTTCCACGCGAGCACTTTTTTCCACGGCTTTCGCCAGATCAACTCCTTCGCTTCTCGGGCCCAAAATGTATCGGGTCGTCGAATCGATTCGCGGTACATTTTTCGATACTGGGTGAGCGATTTGATCCGTGCTTTTTTTGCAAAATCTTTCGGCGGCCTGAAAATGCGCTTCTCGATCAAATGCGATTCGATGTTCGTTTCCATTCGGACTTCCTAATATCGCCGGGGCCCTTGCAGGGCAAGTGTGGCAAGCGGAACCGTAAATCGTTAAAACGTTAAAACGCTGAACCGATGGCAAGATTGAAAGGTTGCGGCAGTTTAACAATTTAACCGATTTAACGCTTTTGATATTGTCCTACCCAATCTGGTGGTGGAAGGATTTCCCATGAGCGATCACGTTTACAAAAAAATCGAATTGGTGGGTTCTTCGCCGGAATCGATCGAAGCGGCGGTGGAGAACGCACTGGCCCGTGCCAAAAAGACAATTCGCAATATGCGTTGGTTAGAGGTGACGGAAACACGCGGTCACATTGAAAACGGCAAAATAGATCATTGGCAGGTCGCGGTGAAAGTTGGCTTTACCCTGGAAGCTTAGCCTTTTCATCCCGAGCGCAGTCGAGAGATCGCGAGCTGAAATCTTCAACGTGCCGCAACGGGATCCTTCGATTCGGCTTCGCTTCACTCAGGATGACGCGGGAAGGTGCGCCCTACTCTTCTTCCTGGATGACCTCGTACACTTTGGTCGCGCCGTAAAGCAGCAGCGCCGGCTTGAGCGCGAACATGAGCAGACGGACCAGGCCAGCGAACAGGCGACCAATTGGCAAGCGATTGAGGATAAAACCAGCAAGAAGGGCGATGAGAAGCGACTGCCCTGGCTTTTCGCGCACGAACTCCTCCGCCTGGGTTACTACTTCGGAAAATTGGTCTTGCGCGTAGCGTACGCCGCGCAATGCAATGTCATTGTTTTCGTCCATAACTTTGTTTCGGCTGTCAGGGCCGTTTTGCGTGTTCTTATCCCGCTAGCGCAACGTCAACCAGATTGTGCTGGCGCCGCTGTCGGGCGGAAACTCGACCGGCCGCGGTTGAGAATGAAAGCCGCCGGCTCGACGCGATGCTTTCAGGCAAAAGCGCGCCATCACTTCGAGGGCACGTTCATTGAGCCCGGCGCAGTTGGTCGAAAGCAAGATGCGGCAATCGCGATCGGCCACTTCCAGCGCCGCTATGAGCAAGTCTTCGAAATCTGATTCGACCTGAAAAGTCTTTCCGCGATGCGACCGGGAGAATGTCGGCGGGTCAAGGACGATTAAATCGAACTTTTCGCCTTTGCGCGACAACCGCGGTAGAACTTCAAAAACATCGTCGGCAATAAAATGGTGTCCGATTGCCGGCAGGTTGTTGAGCACAAAATTCTGCCGCCCACGCTCAAGCGATTTCTGGGACAAGTCCACGTTCACGGTATTCGCGCCGGCGATTGCCGCTGCCACCGAAAATGAGCAGGTGTACGCGAAGCAATTAAGCGTTCGCTTTGGTGCGCTCTTGCGCGCGAAGCTCCGATTTTCGCGTTGGTCGATAAACAGTCCGACGGAATAACCGCCGCTGAAATCGATCTCAAATCGCAGACCACGCTCCATCACGACACTGCTCGAGCTGATATTCGAGTCACCCAGAATTAGTCTTGGCGCTTCACGCTCTTCATTCCGCTTCGGCAAAAAACGCTGGAACATTCGTTGCGCGTTAAAGTCCATCGCTTCGGCCCAGAGAAAATATTCGGTGGTCAACCGCTCCCGGGCCTCCTGGTCCTTAAAGGAAATCAGAACATCTTGTCCCAATCGTTCCATCCAGCCGTCCGGGATTGTCCAAAGACGGTAGGCATCAGTTCCCTCCGCTTCGAAATCGCGCATCAATTCGCGATCGATCCAGGTCGTTTTCACGTTTCCGTTCTAATTTGATCACGCGTTATCGCCTGTCTTGCCGCGTTCGGTGCGTGCGATAAGCTCGGCGAGTGCAGCAAATCACGGTGCGAGTTCCCGCCAGCACTTCGAATCTTGGGCCGGGTTTCGATTGCCTCGGGGTGGCGCTTTCTCTTTACAACAATGTAACAGTCAGCCGAGGCAAACGCGGCGCAGTCAGCGGAATGGTTCGAGACGCGGCGAGAAAATTTTTCGCAGCTGCAGAATGCAGAGCGTTCGAGTTTTCCTGCGATATTAGAGGCAATATTCCAATTGCTCGTGGGCTTGGCAGCAGCGTAACAGTGCGACTCGGCGTGCTTCATGCCTTGAACAAAATTGCTCGGACCAGTCTCACCCGCCACGAGTTGTTTACACTATGTGCGGAATTGGAAAGTCATCCAGACAACGCTGCGCCTGCGAGCTTCGGCGGATTCACTCTCGCTCGCGGCCTGGAGACGCAGCACTTCAACGTTTCGTCGCAGCTTCGTTTCATTTTGCTCATTCCAAATTTCGAAATCGCAACGAACGAAGCGCGCCGACTATTGCCTGCCAAGATTTCGCGGACGGAAGCAGTGCAAAACGTCGCAAATGCCTCAGCCATTGCGACCGCGTTCGCGACGCGTGATTACAAAAAATTATGTGGCCGTTTTGTCGATTATCTGCACCAACCGTTCCGAAAAAAATTCGTCCCGTTTCTTGATCAGGTGATCGAAGCGGCGCAACGCGCCGGTGCACTAGGAGCATTTCTCAGCGGCTCCGGCCCAGCAATCTGTGCGATTACATTGGTCTCTCCAAAACAAATAGCGGGCGCAATGTTGCGCGCCTCTCGTTTACGAGATGCGCAAACCATTGTCCTGCGTGCCGACAACCTGGGTGCGCGCATTTTGAAATCGACAATCCGCAATCCGCCCTTCGGCAAGCTCAGAGTCTTGAGCCTGTCGCAACGGAAACCAAAGATCCAATGAGCCGCTCTCTGGAAAATCTCGAGCAATTTGCGATCGACGTAATTTTAGAACGACGCGGTGGAGCTCGTGCGACCTTTTTGCGCTCGTTTCTTTATTTGTTGTCGCTCATTTACGAACGGCTGGTGCAGTTGCGATTATTTCTTTATCGGAAACGCATTTTCCGTGAACGCGCCCTCGGCTGTCTGGTCATCAGCATCGGTAATCTCACCGTCGGCGGAACTGGAAAAACTCCGATCGTGGAAAAATTTGCCCGCGCCTTGCAAAAAGGAGGACGCCACGTCGCCATTCTCAGCCGCGGTTATAAAAGCGTGCCGCGACCGAGCAAACGCGGTTTGCTGGCGAAATTGCGCGGCGATAACCCCGATCCGCCGCGCGTCGTCTCGGACGGAAAATCGCTTCTGCTCGATTCTCTCACCGCTGGGGACGAGCCTTACATGCTGGCGCACAATTTGAAAAACGTCGCCGTCCTGGTAGACAAGGATCGCGTCAAGAGCGGGTTGTTCGCGATAGAAAAAATGAACGCTGACACCTTGTTGCTCGACGACGGTCTACAATATCTTCACCTCAAACATCGGCTCGATATTGTGCTGATCGATCGGCAGGCGCCTTTTGGAAACGAATTTCTGCTGCCGCGCGGAACCTTGCGTGAGCCGCCACGCAATTTACGGCGGGCGAGTTATATCTTTATCACCAAAAGCACAGGCGAATCCAACGAGCAATTGGTCAGACGAGTTCGACGTTACAATCGCACCGCCGAAATTAATGAGTGCGCGTACAAACCGCTACATCTGCAAAACGTCGCGCCGCGCCCGATAGCTTCGAAGACGGCTTGCGCAAACTCGGTGCCAGGATCGAAATCGCCAAGCGCTACATTGATCATCACCGTTACACCGAAGCGGAACTGCAAAGCTTCATCAATCGTTGTATCCGCCGTGACTTGGAAATGATGGTGACAACCGAGAAAGATGCGGTGCGATTTCCTTTGCTGCTAAAGACTGAGGTTCCCATCTTTTTCTTGCGAGTGGAAATCGAAATCCTAAGCGGGCACGAGACCTGGGAACATTGCGTGGCCCGCATTTGCAAACCGCAGCCATTGCTAACGCCGGAACGATTCTTCGCCTGAGGCTTCGCAAAGGAGCCACGAAGGAGACAAAGGACAGAGAGGCAAAGAAGGTTCTTCGCCCCGAGACCTTTGTGTCGTAGTGCGAGGTCTTCTTAATTTGGCGTTGGACGTTGGGCGTTGGGCGTTCGACGTTTTCTGTCGATGTCCGCAAAGTCTGAACTCCTCGTTGAAGATAAAAAGCTTGCGGTCTCGAACTTGGACAAAGTTCTCTATCCGAAAGTCGGGTTCACCAAAGGCCAGGTGATCGATTACTACATCCGGATCGCGCCAGTTCTTCTACCACATCTGCGCGATCGACCCCTGACGATGAAGCGTTATCCCAATGGAGTGGATGCAGAATTTTTTTACGAGAAAAATTGCCCGTCGCATCGGCCGAAGTGGGTGAAGACCGCGAAGGTTTGGAGCGAGGGCAATAATCGGATTATGCAGTATTGTTTGGCCCAAGATTTGCCGACCTTGGTCTGGGCGGCCAATCTCGCCGATCTCGAGTTACACACCTCGTTGGCGAAGAAGAACGATGTGGCGCGGCCAACCCTGATGGTATTTGACCTCGATCCCGGTGCGCCGGCCGACATTGTGCAATGCTGCCAGGTCGGGCTTTGGCTGCGCGATTTGCTAGGCAAAATGAAACTGAAATCGTTTGCCAAGACCAGCGGCTCAAAAGGTCTGCAAGTTTATGTGCCGCTGAATACCCCGGCCACCTTCGATCAAACCAAGGATGTATCACGCACTCTGGCCCAGCATCTGGAAGGCGAACACCGCAATCTCGTTACTTCGAATATGTCGAAAGCGCTGCGCAAAGGAAAAATATTTGTCGATTGGAGTCAGAACGACGAACACAAAACGACTATTTGCGTTTACAGTTTGCGCGCCAAGGAAGAGCCGACTGTCTCCACTCCGGTTACCTGGGACGAAGTCGCAAGCTGTTTGAAAAAGAAAAAGGCCGATCTGTTGAAATTCCGCTGTGACAAAACGCTGTCGCGCGTGGAAAAAATGGGCGATCTCTTCGAGGCGGTCGAAGAGTTGAAACAAAAGCTGCCGAAGAAAAGCTTAATTCGCACGGGGAAGGGATGAGCATGCGAAGGGAAAACCGGCCGACGCCGGATGACACCGAACACGAAGGGGCCCTCGCAGACGAGTCCATCTGGGCATTTCCCGAAATAAATGCGATCTAGATTCTTATGGCCGCAGAATGAAAGAGATATCAGTCGCCCTCGGGCGCGAGCCGGAATCGCTAGATTTGCGGAAGCGGCATCCGTTTGATTTGGCGTTGGTCCGAATTCCGCAAGGGAAAACGCTTTGTCCTTATCATTCGCACTCAGCGGAGTCAGAGCTTTATCTCGTGGTATCGGGGAAGGGGAGTATTCGGGATAAAGATGGATCGACAATTGTGAACGCGGGCGATGCCTTCTTTTTCGGGCCGGGCGAAGCGCATCAGCTGGCCAATGCGGGCGAGGAAGATTTCGTTTACTACGTCATCGCGGATAATCCGCGGGGCGATTCCTGTTTCTATCCCGACAGCGGAAAGTTTGCGGTGATAAAGGAAGGCGTCGACGAAGTGATCGTCAAAGGAACGGAGACCGATTATTTCAAAGGGGAAGAATAGCTTACGTTAGTTTTTGCGCTAAACACGCTAAAGGGAACTAAAAATCCGAAACCGATTCGTTGGGCGTGGTCTTGCGTTTTTGGCGGTTGATCCTGATCCTGTGTCCCAAGTTTAATCGTCTGGCGGCGGCGGCGGTCCCGGCGGCATGAAACCATGCCGGTGTAAGAGTCGCCGGTGCCGTTTCTCAACTTCCTCGAGTTTGGCGCGCTGTTCCGAGGTCAGAAATGGCTGCATCTCGCGATGCGTCTGTTCAAAAATCTCGTGAACATCACGCATAGTTTGTTCGCGTTTCGTTTTCAACTGAGAGGCGGCACGATCGATAATCGGTGAGATTTGCTGCATCTGCTCTGGCGTCAGCTTCAATTCCACCCGCAAACGCTGCTTCATGTGTTGCGCCATGACCCCCGGGTCCATTCGCGTGAAAAAGTAGTGCGCGTGAAGCGCGCCAAAAAATCCGCAGGCGGCACCGGCGAGAAATACCAGCACAAAGGCGAGAACTAATTTCCAGCGCAAAGATTTGTTCATTCGCCGAGATTGCTTTGGATGGCTGTGTCTGCCATCGCGTATTCCGCCGGCAGATCATTGCTGGAAGTTGAGGCGCGATAAACTCCCGCTGACGCCAGGACGATGACTGCGAGCGCGATCATGGCGGCGCGCCGGGCGAACAGCGCAATGATGACCGATCCGTTGACTGGCAATGCTTGAGCTCGCGCAAGAACGCGAGTGTCAAAACCGAACGGCATCTCCGCGGGCGGCGCGGAAGCCATGGCCGCGCGAAACAAACGATGCAAGATTTCGTCGCAATTTTTCACAGCAAGCCTCCAATTTTTTTGCGCAACTTCTGGCGTGCGCGAAAGGCTCTTACCTTAATCGTGGCAGCGGTCCAGCCAGTGAGCTTTTGCACTTCGGTTACGCTGCGTTCTTGAAGATAAAGCATATCGATGACCAGGCGTTCTACCGGTTTTAACATGGTGAGCAACTTTTCCACCAGATCGCGTGCGGCGAGTTTGCGATCGGGGGAGAGGGCGTCATCTGAGGCCGCGAGATTTTCCAGCATCGCAGCCTGCTCTTCGCTCAGATCGGCGTGACGCAGTTCCGGTCGCGCTTTTTCCGCCGCCAACTGGTTCCGGCAGGTGTTTACCGCAATGCGCGAAACCCAATGAGAGATCGGCACCTTGCCGGAATATTGCGCCAGCTTTTGGAAAACTTTCACGAAAATCATTTGCGCTAGATCCTCTTCGGCGGTGCGGCGCGGCCGATAGCCGCGCACAATTTTTGCCACCAACGGATACAATTGGCGAATGAGTTCGCGGGCAGCGTCTTCGTCACCGCCGCGCGCGCGATCGACCAAAACGCCAGCGTGCTCATCGTCATCCATGCGTAGAGAAAGGTATCCACACCAAAAGAAAAGACCGGATGCAAGCCGCACCGGTTACAAAAAAATTTGTAACCACGGAGCCGGAATCGTGGTCAACCATGAGCAAAGGCGCAATCATGCGTCGCAAAATTAGAAAACATGAAACAAACACTGACAATAATTGCAGCAATCGCGCTCGGCGCTTTTAGCTTCGCGCAGGCGCAGCCTCCGGGTGGGCCGCATGGAAGCTGGCATTTGAATCCGCTCGAGGAAATGAGCTCGTCGCTCAACCTGACCGACGCGCAGAAGGCGAAGGTGCAGCCGATCTTTGATCAGGCGAAACCGCAGCTTCAGGCGATCCATCAGGAGGCGATGACGAAGGCCAGGGCGGTAATTGATGCTTCGGTCGCCCAGATTCGGCCGCTGCTTACCCCGGAGCAGCAGACCAAACTCGACGCCATCATCCAGGCGCACGAAGACCTGCACAATGCAATGAAAGAATTGCACGAGGCCAAGGGGAAATAACGGCGTATATCGCAGCGGGGGACGGCGGCGTTCGGAAGGGCGCCGCCTTTCTTCAATACTGGTCATCCCGAGCGGAGTCGACGGATCCCGTGATGCTCCCTTAAAGCTTTCATTTCGGGATCCATCGACTCCGCTCGGGATGACGGTTGACGGTGTTACTCAAAACGCAATGCCTTTACTGGATCCAAGCGCGCCGCGAAATATGCCGGGATGAGCGCGGCGATTGAGCAAATCAAAAACGCGCTCAGACAAATTAACGTCACGTCACGCGGAATCACTTCCGCCGGGATCGATGAAAATTGGTAAACCTCGCGCGGGAAGATTTCGATGTGCAGAGTGTTGGCCAGCCATTGACTAAATTCGTTGCGATAACGAATCAGGGTCATGCCGAGTCCAAGTCCCGTTAGGGTCCCGAAAAATCCAACGACCATTCCCTGGCCCAAAAACACCCAGACGATCTGCGCAATGTTTGCTCCAAGTGCTTTCATAATACCGATTTCGCGGCGCTTCTGCACCGTCACCGTAATGAGCGTGCTCATGATGCCGAAGGCGGCGACGACAACGATGAAGAAAAGGAGAAAGAACATCACATTACGCTCGAGGCGGATTGCCTCGAAGATCTGGTGGTTCATGTCGATCCAGGTCCGCGCCATTTGGGGGACTTCGAGGAATTTCTCGATCTGCGCCTTTACTCCATCGACATCATAAGGGTCTTCGGTCTTGACCGTGATTCCATGAAGCGCGTCGCCCAAGCCGTAAAGTTCCTGCCCGATGAAAAGCGGCACCAGCAGATACTGCGAATCATGTACATAATGGCCGGTCTCGAAGATTCCGGTAACGGTCAGATCCTTTGGCAGGACAACCTCGCGCAATTCTTCGATGGCTTTTTTCTCTTCCTCGCCCTTGGCGTTCTCGAGTTTCTTGATGCGATCCAAAACAGTGGAAAGATTGCCTGGGGAATAGACCGTCACCTTATCGCCGACGCGCACGTTTAATTGCCGCGCCAGTTCGACCCCGAGCACAGCGGTATCGCCGTTGAGATCGAGCGTTCCCCATTTCACAAATTTTTGCAGTGAAACGACTTTTTCTTCCAGCTCTGGATCAATGCCCCGGATCAAGGGCGCGAGCCGCGTCTCGTCATGTTCGAGAATTACCGGTCCTTGAACATAGGGCGCAGTCGCGACCACCCGGGGGATTGCTCGTATCTTTTCTGTCAGCTCTCGCCAGTCCGTCAGCGTCGTTTCCGTCGTAACCAAAATGTGGGCGTCGAAATCGATCACCTTCTGCCGCAGCTCGCGGTCAAATCCCGTCATAACCGAGATCACGAGGATGAGGACGGTAACACCGAGCATGACGCCCAGCACCGAAATCAGCGTGATAATGGAAAGAAATGTGCGCTTCGGTTTTAGATAACGGAGCGCCAGAAAAAGGCTGAAGGGTAATTTCAAAACGCGCTAACGGTGCCGGAGGACGTGATTATTTCAACGCGTGTGCTTGCAATTCCTGCAAGGTGACAAACTCGAGCGCAGAAGCATGGGTCGCCTCGAGATCAACCGGGCAGGCAACGTCGTGTTCGAGCGCCTCTTTCCAACGAGTCACGCAGACGCACCATTTGTCGCCCGGCTCAAGCCCGGGAAATTCCCATTCCGGGTGCGGTGTGACCAGATCGTTTCCTTGCAATACCGAAAAATCGAGAAAATGACGAGTCACTTGCGCGCAAACAGTATGCAACCCAACGTCGCCTGGGCCGGTTCGACAGTAGCCGTCGCGGTAAAATCCGGTGAGCGGGTCGCGACAGCAACATTGCAGCTCGGTGCCGAAAACATTTGTGGGCATGGCGAAGGATAATGTGACAGCTCTGTGTTGTCATGCCGTGGGAAGCCAGCCCTGAAATCTCCAGAAGCTGGAGTCACTCGAGACCGCAAATGAAAACACTGGCGAACACATCCCTGACTCGAGAGAGTCTCGCCCTACCAATTTCATCGCGTTGCTTTTTGGTAGGGTCTCGCTCTGCGGAGCCGCCATGCGAGATCTCACTGTCGAAGCCCGCCGTGAACCGTTAACTTAAAGGCTTCGCCACGGGATCCCTAGACTTCCGCTCGGGATGACGGGAATTTCGGAATGAAATCAATGGTAGAAAAAGCGCACGCGATTGCTTATTGGTTGCTACCGGAAAGAGCAGCGCGCGAACTGTTCTCGCGAAAAATTAGGGATTTGGCGGGGCAATTTGACGCTCCCTTGTTCGAACCCCACGCAACCGTTTTTATCGCGCCGGAAAATTCGCGTGCTCCGCTTGCAGTCTTGCGCGACCTCGGACAGGTTAACGTCGAGCTAACGATTCATAGCATTCGATTCAGCAAAAATTTTACGAAGACGCTTTTCGTTCAGTTCGAAACAAACAGTGCGTTGCAACAGTTAGGCGATGCGATCTGGAAAGCGAGCGGTGCGCGGAACCGTTACCTGATCGATCCGCACCTCAGTTTGCTTTATGCAAAGTTGCCGCCAGAGACCAAGCAAAGACTAGCCGATAAAATACGGCTGCCATTTCACGAAGTTTGTTTCACCTCGATTTGTGCGATGCGATGTATTCGTCCGACGACCACGGCAATCGAAGTCGAGCAATGGAAATTACTCGCGCCATAAAAAATAAACGCCGGAAGCATCAAGCTCCCGGCGTTTCCCTTTGATCCCTAAGCTATACAAATTGGAAACACTGCGGCGGCGTAAAAGTTCCAGAGAAAGTAGGAGCGGCCAACACCCGAACCGGTGCGATTCGATTAACGCGGTGAGGAATTGGCGGGAGAGGGCGAGGCCGTCGGCGAAGGTGCCGGCGTTGCAGAGGTAGAATTGGATTGTTTCTGCAACGCTTCCTGCAAGAGTCTTTTCTCTTCGGGGAAAACGAAGCCGGAATTGGCAGCGTCAACGAATTCATGAGCGGCATCGGCTTTGCCATCATCAAGGAAGAGCACAGCAAGGTAGAGGGCGACGCGGGCATCGTGCAATTTTTCGGGCGGAAGTTTTTGCAAGACCGCGATTCCGTCGCGGGTTCGGCCTTGTGAATTTAAAGAAAGCGCTTGGGCAACGACACACGGCGGCTCGGTAGGCGCTTGATCGAAGGCCGCCGTGGCAACGCGCTGGCCTTCGCTGCGGTTGCGATCAAGAACGATGGACAGGCGGGCATACTCCGCTGCAATCAGCGGTTCTTCTGGAGAGGTTTCATGCAAACGCATGGCGGTGAGATAGAGATTAGGCAGATCATTGCTGGCGCGATAAATCTCAAACAAGGCATCGAGCGCTTCGCGACGGCTCAATGGATTATGGGCGACACGCAACCAAAGTTGCTCCGCTTGGTTCGGCAGATTCCATTTCGAGGCGAGACGAGCCAGTCGAATTTCACGCTCGGGATTTTCTTCGCAGGCGCGCTCGGCATCGTGCCAGAGCGAAGCAGATTCCGCATCGGCGCCTTCCTGGCGAGATTGTTGTTTCGCATACACCTGATAGGCGAGGCGCAGATATTCAGAGTCGCCCCAGTTACCTCCCTTCGTCCAACGGCGTAGACGCGACCAATTTTTTTGCGCGGTAAAAGCATCGGCGACTTCAATGGCCGGTGGGGGGTTAGCAGTTTTTTCCGGCGGCAACTTTTCCATCCAGCGCAGGACTTCGGTGCTCTTGCCATTTCCATTCATCCATGCCATTAGCGCCGCGAGATCTTCGGGTTGCCGCGCCGCCACTGGTTTCACTTTCTCGAGTAATGTCCCCAGCTTTTTTTGATCGAGTTTCTTGTAAAAATCCAAGCAAAGCAGGTCGTCGGAAAAAGTGACCTGCGGGCTCAACTGCAGTTCCTGCGCGAAACGATCGGCTGCCTCGAAGTCGCTATGCTGGACCGCATCACTCAGCAAAGCGCGAAGGGAACCGGCGCGAAAGGGAGCGCTTTTAACGAGGTGCTCGAGTGTTTCCCGCGCCCGCGCGTTTTTCTGCGGATCAGGCGATTTGATCCGAACCGCGGCGAGGTTGTATTGATACGTTTCGTTGGCCGGTTCTTTTTCCAGAGCTGCGGCGAAATGGCGTTCCTGGCCTGCTTCGTCGCCTTGCGCACGTGCCAACCATCCGGCAACGACATGGTAAGGCGCGCGGTCTCGATTCTCCTTTGGCACGCTCTCGAGCGCTTTGCGGGCTGCATCCAGCTGACCGAAACGCAAAGCAGCCGAGGCGAGGTTGAGCTGGCTATCGATGTCGCGCGGTCGCAACCGTGCGATCTCAGCGCGCCAGATCACGGTTTCAGCGCGATTTTGTTTCTCGGTTGCTTCAGCCAGAATTTGATAGGCTGGCAAAGAATCATGATTGATCCGTAACGCCTGATGCGCGGCATCATTTGCGCCGTTAAAATTTCCCTGTTTCAGATTCACTTCGGCCTGTCGAAGCCAGCGCGATGCTCGCCAGGTGTTAACGAGTTTTGGACCGATGCTAAGAACAAGCAGCCCGAGCGCGAATCCAGCAACGACCGCCAGGACGATTAGACCGCCGCGGACAGAACGGGTCTGACCCACTGAGGTCTTTCTGTTTCTCTGCCGCCCAAGCTGGTGCATCACCGGATCTGTCATCGCGTTTCTATGGGCAACGCGCGATTCCTTCTAAATAAGCGTGCCGTTCACGCGCGCGCGGTCTCCGCCTCAGCTTCCTCTTCTGCCACGACCGGAACCTCCTCGATTGCTTCAATCGCTTCTTCGCGCAGACGTTCCCCCCAAACATACCGTGCGAGCAATACTTTGATCGTCGCCGTCAACGGCACCGCCAAAATTGGACCGAGCAATCCCCCAATGAGCAAACCCCAGACGAATATCGAAACAATCACTGTCATGGGATGCAGGCCGACGGAATTGCCGATGATGCGCGGCGCGTAAAACAAGCCTTCAAGATTTTGCACGATGATGAAAATAAACGTTACGAGCAGCGGATGCATCCAATCGCCCCATTGCGCCGCTGCGATCAGGACAGCAGGAATCCAGCAAATGATAATCCCGATATACGGAATCATGGTGAGAATGGCGACGAGACAGCCGATGAGGGCGGCGAAGTTGAGCCCCGGCGGCGGAAGAAACGAGAGAGTCGTGCCAATCAGAATGCCATCGACGAGACAGACGAGGAGTTGCCCGCGAAAATAGGCGATGATGTAGCTGTTGATCTGCAGGAGAACGTCGGCGACTTCGTCTTTGAGGGGCGAATTACGAAGCGGCAAATATTCTTTCCAGCGACGCTGGATGGCGGGCCGTTGTTTAAGAAAGAAGAATAAATAAATCGGCACCAGAACCAAGCTCAGAAGAAAACCGGTGACGCCGAGAAACCCGCCAATACTTTTCTTAATTATGGCCCAGATTTTCTCGGTGAGGTTGGGCAATTGTCTTTCGAGATTCGGCAATTGTTTTTCCACCAGTTCCTGAATGCGGCGGCGTTCTGCATCGGTCAATTTAGAGGGAGCAGGGGAGATTTCTTCCAATGGCGGGGTGGCGGATGGTGACGAAATCGGAAGAGCCTCCGGCGCAATGGTGGCAGCAGGCTTCGGGCTTGGTTTCGGCGTTGGGGCCGGAGTTGACCCGAGCAACCAATCTACGATCCCACTGGTGGCTTTAGCTCGTGTTTTGTCATTGCTACCAAAGGTTCGTTCGTAGCGATAAATTACATCGACAATTTTATCGCGCGTCTTGACGGTGTATTGGGGTAATTCCTTCACCAGGTTCGTGCTCTGCATTCCAATTGCTGGCACCAGCCAGGCGCCGATGGCGACGAGTCCGAGCCCGGCAATGGCAAAAAGCAGCATGATCGATTTCGTGCGACCAAGACCGTTGGCGGCCATTCGAGTGACAACCGGGTCAAGCAAATAGGCAAGAATGGCCGCGATCGCGACGGGAATTAGAATTGGTTGCAGAAAGCTGATCACGTTCGCCATGATCCAGACCGCTGCGACGAATACGAAAATGAGGAAGCTAATGGCGAGCGCGCTGACTGCAGCCCAGATGGCCTTGCGTTGCCATTCTGCCGGATACCGCGTGCCGTCAGATTCACTCACGGTTTCGCTCCAGTCGGATTCGTTTTGCTGACACGGGTTTTTTGGGCATCGATTTTTGCCGCAAGATTTTTATTCGATGGGTCGAGTGTGTTTGCCTTCTGCCACGATTCGAGTGCTTGGGAGACACGATTCAACTTCGAATAGACGTCGCCAAGATGTTCGAAAACGACAGCATCTTCGCGCGGCAAATTTTCAATCGCGCGTTTTAAATTTTCCAAGGCTTGATCGTATTTTCCCTGACGGTATTGCACCCAGGCCATGCTATCGAGGTAAGCGCCGTTGTCGGGGTCGAGTTGAAGCGCGCGCTTGATTGCGTCCTCTGCTTCGTCGAGATGACTGTTCTGCTCGGCCCACATGTAGCCGAGGTAATTATAGGGCTCGGCCGCATTGGCGGGATCCATCGCGATGGCTTTGTGGAAAAGTTCCGCCGCTTTATCATAGAGACCGGCCTCTTCCGCCGCTGCGCCATATTCAACGTAAAAACGTGGTTTCAAAAAATCAGCCTGCGCATTCTGCGCTTCGTTGAGCGCTTCTTCGAACATGACCACCGCTTCTTTCGCCTTTTTCGATTCGCGCAGTGCAATCGCGAGGTAGTAGGCAAACTCAGGAGCATCGGGATAACGCCGACGCGCTTCTGTTAGAATAGAAACGGCGCGTTCGCTCTGTTTCAGCGGCGCGAGCAATAATTCCGCCAACCGCAAATATGTGGCTGCATGATTTGGATTAATGAGCAGGCTCTGTTCGTAGTTCTGTGCCGCCTTCTTGAATTCCGCATTCGCCGGGTCGGTTTGATTAGCCCGAAGCAGCGCGCGCGCTTCATCATCGTGCAATTGAGCTAACAATTCGTAGGGCTGATATTTTTCGGGGTGTTCCTGGATAATCGCTTCAAGTGTTTCCACGGCGCGTGCCCGCTGATTTGTTAAGACAAATCCGGTCGCCAGTTTTTCGCGGACATTGGCATCGTCAGGTTGCAACTCAAGGACGCGCAAATAAAACGGAAGCGCTTCCTTGATTTGTTGGGTAGAGGCGAAGTAATCCCCCACCTCCTTCAAAACGGCAGCGTCATTTTGCCCTTTCGCGGCCGCCTTCTTAAAAACATCGTTTAGATGCGCTATTTGCTCCGGAACCGGCTTGGCATCTGGTTTCAAAACGACGGAGCCGTAAAGTCGGCCAAGCCTGGCCCAGAAAATCGGATCGTCGTTTGGCGTTTTGGCGGCGCGATCGAGAGTTTCGACTGCCCTTTTTTCATCGCCGGCGGTGAGATGAATCTCAAACAGTCGTTGGTAGCCATCAATTTTCTGCGGATCCAGCGCGATGGCTTTGTTGGCGAACTCAATCGCCTGGTCGACTTTCTTCAAATACTTGGCGTAGATAAAAGCCAGCTCCAGATAAGGCTCCGGCGCTTTCGGATGCACCTTGACCGCGTCTTTTAGGACATCAATCGCGCTCGGATAATCATCGTCTCGCGTCAGCAACGCCGCGACGCGAACTGCCAGTTCGATTTGCCCGGGATCGACATTCAGAACTTGACGATAAGCTTCGAGAGCTTTTTCCATTTCGCCGTCTTCCTCAAAATCGATTCCTTCGACGAAATGGGCGAGGGCCTCGGCCTTGTGCGCACCCTCAACGCTCAGATTCAAATCTCGCGCAGGAGGTAGAGCCAGCGAATCATCGATTGCATCGGGTCGCTTCGGGGCCGAGTGCGCCACCGTGGCCTTGTGCAATCGCGTAGATGGCGCCGGTGCAGATGAGATTTTTCCGATGCAGCATACCAGCAGAAGCAGCGCAAGATAAACTGCCTGCTTGCGCGCAATCATCATCGTGCCTGAATCTACCGTGCCGGTCTGCCGAGGCAAACCGCCCGTAGTCGCCGTTACGACTTGTAACGCAGACGCTTCTTATGGCGATTCTCCTTCATTCGCTTGCGGCGTTTGTGTTTGGAGATTTTCGCTTTGCGTCTTTTTTTGAGAGAACCCATAGCGGATAGATAAAGTTGGCGTAAGAGTGAGCCGAAACGCAAGCATTGGTTGTGTAGGATGGCAAACGGTTTCGGCAAGCAAATCGCGCGGTCATTTTTCGAAAAGAAGCACCATCACACCAACTAATAGCAGCAGCGATCCCATCACCAGGCTTTCATAGCGTTCAAACCAACCTAGTCCGATGCTGCGAATTCCGAGTAAGGCCAGCCAAGTGAAAACCAGCATTCCTGCAACGGCGGCGGTGGAGAGAATAAGGGTTAGCAGGGCAAAACCGCTCCAGCCGAAGCGAATTCCCGAAACGTAAATCGGCAGAAACGCTTCACAGGGTGAGAAGGTGAGCATGGCAAAAAGGCTGCCAATTGCGATCCAGTCGGAGGTACGGGTGCGCGAAATATCCGGTGCACGAAAATGCGCCAGCGATTCCTTCAGTTCATGCTGATGTTGATGCTGGCTCCCGCTATTACAACCCTTCGAAAACAAGTGAGTATGGCTGTGAGCGTGGCCGGAAAGTTGTCGCCAGATGTAGAATAGACCGAGCACGATTAGCAATGCTCCCGCTATTCGCGGGAACCATGTGCCAATGCGCGTGCTCAGCGCGACTCCAAAAATGGTTAGGAGTGAGCCCAGCAACGCAGTCGTGAGGACATGGCCGGTACCGGCCAGTGCGGTAATGAGAAGTGTTTTGGAATGAGTCCAGCGTTGCGCACGACCGGCTGCCACGAAGGGCAACCAGTGGGTCGGAATCGCAGCGTGAAAAAATGCGACCGTGAATCCGGTTAAGGCAATGGTAGTGAGGACCGTTTCGTTCATGCCTTGACCACCCACGTTTAATCGGGCTGGTGGGATTTGAACCCACGGCCTCCTCGTCCCGAACGAGGCGCTCTACCAAGCTGAGCCACAGCCCGCGATGTATGACCGCGGAACGCCGCGGCCTGGCGGACTACTTCGCGTATTTAGGACGCGATGGCAAGAAGATCACGCGTTTTTTGGCTTAACCAATGCGAGAATTAAAAGTGTCGGACCTTATTTCGCCGACCAGTTGTTGAGGCGAGAGAGTTCCGGAAAAGTTCGTCGTCAAGAGAACATCCGATGACGCAGTTAGTTAGGGAGCAACTGACTTTTCCAGCCGGTCAGCTGTGACGCGCGACTTTTTCTGGTTGTGGCGTATATAGTATCAGGTACGGCCTCCCATGGCACCGCGGCTGCTATAGTAATTATAAGAATTCCTTTCTTTTATGAACAAGAACCAGCGGGTCGCAGATGCAGCCAATACATTGCCTGAGGCGCTTATTGCGGTCGTTTTGGTCGCGATCTTCTTCGCTTCGATTTTCGAGCTTAATGCCGTCTGTCTACGGTGCATCGACGCAAGTAAAGAATCACTCGCTGCCGTGCAAAGCGTTCAGGATCGCAGCGAGGTCTTGCGCAATCTGGCTTTCTCTGATCTGACGAGCACTTCTTTTGTGCAGAATCTGATGAGCACGTCTGCTAATCCGGCACCTTTTTCGCAGAAGGCGACCGAAGTAGTCACGATTAGCAAATATCCGACGCCCAGCGGAGTAACGAAATTCACACGCACACCTAACGGCACGGTCACTAATGACTCGACAGCCACGGACCTTGGCACGGGATTACTCAAAGTAGATGTCCAAGTCTCGTGGACTATGACTGTGGGAGGTCGCAACCGAACCGAACAAACGAGCAGCATTATTTCAAATGGCAGT
>QHPM01000031.1 GCA_003219095.1 Verrucomicrobiota bacterium | reverse complement strand
CAAGAACAAATACTTTCATAGTTTTCATTTGCTAATGAGATGCAGGTTGAGGGGCAAATGGATTCAGGAATCGTTCACTTTATTGGACCAAAGATGGCGTTTCGCGAAGGCCCAGATTTAAAATACCGCTCGAATGCCACGGCGGTGTTCTCAGCGACAAATGCGAAGTACGCGACCATAAGCCACGGAGCGAATTTCGCGGTATGTGGAGATCGTCCGCCCTGGTGATCTAGCAATTTCTTCTTGAGATTGCGCGTCAGACCGATGTATCGCTGGTTCGGCACGGATTTCGATTGCAAAATGTAGACGTAATACACAACAGCAAAATCTCGAACTGGCTTGCCAGCCGTAGCTTGGACGCGATCGGGCGGCCCCGCCTTCGCCACGGGTACGGCGCGCTCGCTCCAGCCTTCGATTTGCGCTTCGCCCCAAGCGAAGGCTGGAGCGGGTGACGAGACTCGAACTCGCGACGTCCTCCTTGGCAAGGAGGTGCTCTACCACTGAGCTACACCCGCGTAAAGTGGGCTCAAATAATCGCTTGCAGCCGCGCCAGCGCAACATTTTTTGCTGGCCGAGGGCCGGAAGAAACGGGCGTTTGCCACAAACGCCTCTACCGTCGTCATTCCGAGCGTTAGTCGAGGAATCCCGTTGCGAAACCTTTAAGGTAACTTCATCGGATTTCTCAACTTCGCTCGGGATGACAATGATTTCACCATCGCTTGAAGAGTTTCGCCAGCTCGCTCAACACGCCAATCTGGTTCTCGTCGTCGCTGAGATTGTCAGCGATGTCGAAACGCCGGTTGGCGCATTCCAAAAAATTGGACGGGAGGGGTTTTCGTTCCTTTTCGAATCGGCCGAGCGCAACGAGGAATCGGGACGCTTCTCCTTTATCGGGATCGATCCGCTCTTAATGGTTAGCCATCGCGATGGTGAAATAACTATTCGTGAAAAATCGGGTCCCGCCATCAACCGCAGCAGCTCCGATCCTCTCGGCGAATTACAAAAAATCCTCGGCGAATTCTGCTGTGTTCCGCGCGACGATATCCCCCATTTTCAAGGCGGTGCGGTCGGCTTTGTCGGCTACGACGTGATCCGATTTTTCGAGCGGAAAGCAACGATTCATTCACGCGACGACCTCGAGTTGCCGGAAATGATGTTCTTAATTGCCGGCACATTGCTTGTCTTTGATCACCGCTTCCGCACCATGCGCGTGATCACGCTGGCCGACGTCCGGAAAGAGACCACCGATGATGCGTATTATGCCGCGCGAGAACGGATTGGCACCGTTCTGGAAAAACTCGCGGCGGCCTCGCGATTGCAACCGATCGAGGTGCCGAATGCGGCCGACACGGCCACTCCAACAGTGCACAGGAGCAACACCAGCGATTTCGAGAAAATGGTTCTGCGCGCGAAAGAACACATCGCTGAGGGCGATATTTTCCAAGTCGTGCTGTCGCAAAGATTCGAGTCGGAATTTTCAGCCGATCCGCTCGATCTTTATCGTTGTCTACGCTTTGGGAACCCCTCGCCCTACATGTTTTTGCTCAACTTCGGCGATGAGTTTTGCGCGCTCGGCAGTTCGCCTGAGTTACATGTGCGGGTGCGCGGTCGCACCGCGGAACTTCGGCCGATTGCCGGGACCCGTCCGCGAGGGGTCGATAGCGTCTCCGACGAAGCAAACGCGCGGGAATTGCTCGCCGATCCGAAAGAGCGCGCCGAACACGTGATGCTAATCGATCTGGCGCGGAACGATCTGGGCCGGATTGCGCAAATCGGGAGCGTCCGTGTGACTGAGCAAATGACAATCGAGCGTTACAGCCACGTCATGCACATCGTCTCACATGTTGAGGCGCGGTTGCGCGATGGTTTGAACGCCTTCGACGCCTTTCGCGCCACCTTTCCCGCAGGCACCGTTTCGGGCGCACCGAAGATTCGCGCGATGCAAATCATCGCCGAGCTGGAGAAAACGCGCCGCGGATTTTATGCTGGAGCAGTCGGCTGGTTCGGTTTCGATGGGAATTGCGATAGTTGCATCGCGTTGCGTTCCGTCGTTTTGAAAAATGGGAAAGCTTTTGTGCAAGCCGGCGCAGGGATCGTGGCCGATTCTGAGCCAACGCGCGAACGCGAAGAAACCGAGCGCAAAGCGATGGCCGTCCTGGCTGCGATCGCGCGCGCGAAAAATCTCTAGCGGCAGGCGTGTTGCCTGCGAGAGTTTGAATGCGGCCGACACGGCTGCTGCCACAGAATGCTGCTTCTGATCGATAATTACGATTCGTTTACTTACAATCTCGCGCAGATTTTCGGCGAGCTCGGCGCCGACGTTTTAGTCAAACGCAATGATGAAATCAGTCCAGCTGACATTCGAGAATTTGTTCCGGGATGCATTTGCATTTCGCCCGGACCGGGACGGCCGCGCGACGCGGGAATCAGTTGCGACATCATCCGCGAATTCGGGCCACACATTCCGTTGCTCGGTGTTTGTCTCGGCCATCAATGCATCGGCGAAGTTTTTGGCGGCGAAATTGTGCGTGCTCCCAAATTGATGCACGGAAAAACATCGGCGATTTCGCACCACGGTGGGGGCATTTTTAAAAATGTGACGCAACCGTTCGCAGCAACCCGGTATCATTCCCTCGTCGTAAAACGCGATAGTTTGCCGGATTCACTCGCCATCACCGCCGAGTCCGATGACGGTGAGATTATGGGACTGCAACACCGCGAATTTCCGATTCATGGAGTGCAGTTTCATCCGGAATCGATTTTGACCGGCGAGGGGAGAAAACTACTGGCGAATTTTCTTAATCTGTCACCCCGAGCCGGAACATAGAGCTTTGGTCTGTGCGCCCAGCGGAAATTCCATTCCGCCGCCGGATGTCAGCGGAGAAAATGTCCGCTGGTCGCACAGGCGTGGACGCCTGTGTTCCTCTAACGTAGCAAAATTGCTCGCGAATTTTTTGCGGCTATAGCCGCCCCGTCAAGGAGCGGCGGTCCCTGACCGCCGATGTATTAAGTTGGCGGCTGGGAAGACGCCATTCCTTGGAGCGAGGGCGCCGCGCAATCAGCTGATCACTTCGTGGATTGCGCGCACTTCGTTCGCCATTTGCTCAAACTCGTCGAGCGTGAGGGCCTGCGCGCCATCGGAAAGCGCTTCTTCCGGTTTGCAATGCACTTCGATCATCAAACCATCGGCGCCGACCGCAACTCCGGCACGGGCCAGC
>QHPM01000030.1 GCA_003219095.1 Verrucomicrobiota bacterium | reverse complement strand
ATCGCGCACGGCCCGGCGATCATGGCGAGTGAGCCATTTCCGATTTTCGAACCACCGATATCGACAATGGTGCGGTCCTGCTTCAGATCGAGCGTGATCAGTTTGTAAGGTTTGCTCACGCGAATGGCTTCGGCCACGCCGGGCAGGTTTTCGAAATGCTGCAAACTGATCGCGCCCTTATTGCCGGTGATGCCGATAGCAGTGCGAGTGGCGCCGGGCATGGTATGCGCGCGCAAACCGAGTGCCTCGGTCACGCGGACGACTCCGGCGATCTCGGCTTCGGTAGCATTGGCATTCATCACGACGAGCATAAGCGAGCCTCCTTTTTCCTATGCAATGGCGCTCGCTGCAAGCCAGTCTCGCGCTGCCTCCACATCCGCGTCCGCCAATTCGTGACCGCTTTCCTGCATTCGCACCTCAACTTCGGCCTTTCGGTCGCGCAACAATTCGGCGAGCGCGCTGACCTGATCCGGCGTCGCAATTGGATCGAAACGCCCGCCGCAGATCAGGACGGCGCAATTTTCTAACGAGCTATCTGGCGGACGCGAAAGAGGAACCATCGGTCGAAACAAGATCGCGCCGCGAAATTTCAATGAACCGAGCAGCATCATGGCCGAGGCAATGTTTGCGCCGTTGGAGTAGCCGATCGCGACCAGCGTGTTCTCGTTGAAACCATCTTTCTTCGCCGCAGCGAAAACAAAATTGGCGAGTTCGTGTGCACGGGCGACGACATCTTTTTCATCGAAAATTCCCTCAGCCAGTCGCCGAAAAAAACGCGGCGCGCCATTTTCTAAAACTCTCCCGCGTGGACTCAGCAAGGCCGCATCGGGATCGATAGCGCGACCGAGCGGGAGCAAATCATTTTCGTTTCCGCCGGTGCCGTGCAACAAGAGCAGCGTTCGATCGCCAGCCCCGGGAATAAATCGATAAGTGAAATCGTTCATGGTGCGGCCGAATGGTGCAGTTGAATTGGAGCAAGCACGCGCTCAATCTCGGCGCGATTTGACTCATAAATAGGCGGAAGTTTTAAGGTTTCGCCCAAGGCATTGGCCGCTTCATCAATAAGAAATCCTGGCCCATCGGTCGCGATCTCAAACAAGATTCC
>QHPM01000107.1:21397-28307 GCA_003219095.1 Verrucomicrobiota bacterium | reverse complement strand
TCAGGCTAACTAGAACCGGATTGTGCGGAGAAATTTGGTAGAGTTGTGCCGCGAGCAAACGGCCGGTCGCAAAGACCGCAATCAAGCCTACTCCAAGCCCGATCAACACGGGGCTCATTCCTTGTTTGACGACGAGCTGCAAAACATCTTTGACTTGCGCACCAAGGGCCATGCGCACACCGATTTCGGCGGTCCGTTGTTCCACGGTGTAGGCAACGGCGCCGTAAATCCCAACGACGGCGAGGAGCAAGGCGATGCCGGCAAATGCGCCGAGCAATCCCATAGTGAGGCGCCGCTGTCCCAGCGATTGGGTCACGATAGCGTCGAGGGTGTTTGGTTGCAGAATCGGCATGTCTTTGTCGATCTTGTCGAGCGCGGCGCGAACAATGGTCTGAGTTGCTTCCGGTTTCATCGGCGTCCGCACCATCACGTTGAAAAACGAAAGGCTTCGCTGCGGCCACGGGCGGTAGAATTCGATATCGTTGGGCTTGGCGAGTTCGCGTGATCGAACATCACCGACGACGCCGACGACTTCAGCGGGGAGCCCATTGCCATTATCGACTCCAAAGAGGATTTGCCGGCCAAGCGGATTTTCGTTCGGAAATAATTTCTTAGCGGTCGAATTACTCAAGATAACGACGAGGGGCTGATCGGCTCCGTCGCGTTCATTAAATTCGCGACCGGCCAGCAACGGGACGCGCAACGTGCGGAAATATGCCGGAGAAATACTGCGTGTTAAACCGAGCGGGCGCTGATTTACCGGCAATGGATTGCCATCCGCGCGCGTGTACGGAGTTTGAGAATAGTTGCCGCTCAGCGGGACCGCGTCAGCAGTGGCCGCTGCTTCAACGCCGGGCGATGCTTGCAGCTCGTCAACCAAACGTTGAACGAAATGGCCGCGCGATGTGGAATCCGGATATCGCGCCGCGGGTAAACCGATTCCGCCGGCCCAAACATGATCCGATCGAAACCCGCTTTCCTGATTACTTAGTCTAACGAAACTTGAGATTAGCATCGCCGCTGCAGCGAGTAACACCATTGAAAGAGCAACTTGCGCCGAAACGAGTCCGCGGCGGAGTCGATGTTGCCCGCGACTGCCGCTGACGGCGCGGCCACCTTCTTTCAATCCATCGACGAGATCAGCGCGGGAACCTTGCCACGCGGGATAAGCTCCCATGGCAAATCCAGTCAACAAGGAAAGGGCAAGTGTGAAAAGAAGGACTGGCCAATGAAGCGTGACCGCGGTTTCAAGGGGAACGTTCTCGCCGGCGACTTTAGGAACGACTGACACGATCCAAAGTGCGAGGGCCAGGCCGATCCCGCCAGCAGCCACGCCGATAATGGTACTTTCGAGCACGAACAGTCGGACGACGTTGCGCCGCTCGGCTCCCAAAGCCATTCGCAACGCGATTTCACGCCGGCGCCCGCTGAAGCGAACGAGCAAAAGATTTGCGACGTTGCTGCATGCGATAAGCAGGACTGCACCAACCGCAATGAGCAAGGTAACAAAGGCGGGTCGTAGATCGCCCGTTACGTCTTCGCCAGCGCTAATCACCGTCGACGTCCAGGTGCAGTCCGCCGTTTCGGGATGTTGTGCGCGATAACTTTGCTCGAGAGAAGGCATCGCGGCCTGCGCCTGCTGAATCGTTACTCCAGGTTTCAGTCGCCCGATGCAACGCATAAAACTGAAACCGCGCATCAGTCTATCCTTCGTCGCGTTCGGATTATCAAACGGGGTGGCGATAAAGACTTCGGAATCACGACCGAACCACGAGATTGGAAGGTTGGGCAAAACTCCAACAATCGTGGTGGCGACGCCGTTCAATGCAATACTGCGGCCGAGCACACCCGGATCGGAATTGAGGCGCTTGCGCCAGAAATTTTCCGTGACTAGGGCGACGTTGTCCCTCATTTCCTCCTGCTGAAGAAAATTGCGACCGGCAATTGGATGAATGCCTAACAAGTCGAAGTAGTTGGCGGTGACATTTTCGCCGAGAACCTGGATCGGCTCACCGCGTCCGGTCAGGATGTAACCGTTTCCCCAATCGGCGGCGAAGCTGGAAAAAATGTTTTGACCGTCGCGGTAATGCCAAAACTTTGGAACCGAGAACGGCAACTGCCTGAGATCGCGCTCTTTTGCTTCGCCGTAAATCCGCACGATGCGAGACGGTTCCTGGAATGGCAGGCCGCGCAGAAAGAGATCGTGGATTAGGCTAAAGATTGCGCTGTTTACACCAATCCCGAGAGCAAGCGTGAGGACGGAAAGTAAAGTGAAGCCCGGAGATTTTCGTAGCTGGCGCAGAGCAAAACGGAAATCGGTGAGCACGATCAGCCTTTTGTTTAGCAATTTTTATTCATAGCGAAGGGCAACGATTGGATCGACCTGCGTGGCGCGGCGTGCTGGAACGAAACAAGATGCCGCCGCGACGAGGGCGAGCATTCCTGCAACCGCGAAATAAATGATTGGATCGAGCGTGTTGACCTTGAAGAGAATGTTCTGCAAAGCAGCTGCGGCAAGAACTCCGAGAAGCAGTGCGGCGCCACCGGCGCCAAGGACAAGCCCGATGCCCAATTGCCAGGCGCCTTGCGTCATGACCATGCGGAAAATACGAGCGGCATCCGCGCCCAGCGCCATGCGGATGCCAAATTCCTGCCTGCGCTGATTAACGGAAAAGCTCATCACACCGTAAAGACCAACGGCCGAGAGCACGAATGCGACTGCTCCAAAAATGCCGAATAAAGTCGCGATAATGCGATTGCCACCGAGAATTTCATCGTGCAACCGCGCTGGCGTTCCGGCGAAATAAGTCGGTAGATTTGAATCGAGTTCGGCAACTGCCTTACTGAGAGCCGATCCAAGAGTATCGGCCCGCTGCCCGTGACGCGGACGAACAATGATTGTGCAAAATTGTGTGGCTGGTTCGGCGCCGAGCAGCGGCATGTAAAAACCCGCGCTATCGGTCTGCTGGTCGAATGGACCCTGCATCAGGGTGTCCGGAACCACTCCGACAATTGTCCGCCATGCCTGCGGTTGGCCGGGATTGTAAATCCGGATCCGATGCCCAATTGAACTTTCATTACCGTAATACTTTCGCGCGAAGCTCGTGTTCACGATCGCCACCGGTTGTTTGAGGTCGGCGTCATCAATGGTGAAGTCGCGGCCTTCCAAAATTTTCAAGCCGAGCGTCGTAAAATAATTATCCGAGACCGACTCGAAGTTTCCCCGCGGCCGGTCGCGGTCCGTCGTATAATTTTGGCCGTCCACTTCATACTGACCCTGGTTGGCAAAGGTCATGCGAAAGCGATCGCTCATCGCGGCAGATTCGAACTGGGGATTAGCTCGCAGTCCTCGCACTGCGCGAAGGAAAAATCCACGCCGGGCATCCTGCGTTGGGTAAGCGCCTTCCATCAAACCCATGCGGGCGGTATAAACAGCACTCTCGTCGTAGCCATAATTAAGGGTGACCTGATTTCGTATTGATTTGATTTGCAGCGTCGCCGCAATCAGGAGCGCGGCTGTCAGCGCGATCTGCCCGACCACGAGCACACGAGTGATGATATTGACCAATCGGCTGGTATTGCCGCGGCCGCCCTCTTTCATGATCTCGGCGGCATTTCCTTTTGAACTGACTAACGCAGGGACTAAACCGGAAACAATCGTTGCCACTAACGTCATAGTGACGGTGAAGACGAGAACAGGACCATCTATCCTATATTGAATCCAGTAGGGTGGCGGAAACGGCAGCGAATTCGTCGCGCGAACGAGCATGTCTACCGCCCAATAAGCCAGCAGCACGCCCGCGACTGCGCCGAATGCGGCGACAACAAAACTTTCCGTCAGCATCTGGCGCACAATTCGCCAACGGGTGGCCCCAAGCGCACCGCGAATCGCCAGTTCCTTTGCTCGCAAGGCGGCACGACCAAATTGCATATTCATCACGTTCACACATGCGATCAGCAAAACGAGGATGACGGCGGCAAGCATTCCCCAAACCTGCTGGCGCAGTTGCGGGCCGGTCATTGCCTTCAGAAGAGGCTGGACGCTTGCGGAGGTGAGTGTGCCGTTCGTTTTCGGATTGTCCTGCGCCAAACGGCGCGCCAGCCCGACAAACTCCGCATTCACCTGGTCGATGCTGACGCCCGGTTTGAGCCGGCCCATGACCGCGGGGGCGGCATTATTGGGACCGATGATCAGCTGGCCGCGCGGTGTCGGAGGATACTCATTGTAAAGGGAAACCCAGAGTTGATCGGAAAACGGAAATTTAAAATTCGGCGGCATTACACCGATGATGGTCGCAGCCTTGCCATTAATCCGAACGCCTTGTCCGACGATGTTGGGGTCGCCATTGAAATCCCGCTTCCAAATCTCGTGACTTAAAATGGCGACTTTTTCTGCACCCGGTTTGTTGTCGTCAGCGGTGAAGTCGCGACCCATGATCGGCACAACGCCGATAATTTTGAAGAGGTCCTCGGTGATGTAGGCGCCGGTGTAACGCTGCGGATTATTTTTGTAGCTCACGTTGATGGTCGATCCGCTCAAATAACCAGCCATCTGCGCGAAGGATTGCTGGGCCGCGCGGAAATCCTCGTAGTCCTGAGCCGTCGGAATATTGCCCAGACCGAAATTATTGTTTTGTGCACTAGCCTGGGGATCAATCAATCCCACACTCATCAGTTGTTCAGGATGAGGAAAGGAAAAGCCGCGCAATACGATCGCGTTGACGACCGTGAATTGAGTGGTCGCGCCGCCGATGCCCAGTGCGAGTACGAGTACGGCCAGGAAACAGAACGATTTCTCCTTGAACAAAACGCGAAGCCCAACCCGCACATCCTGAAAAAATGATTCAAACATAGTCCGTTCTCCTTCTCGTCTTCACGCTTGCGCCACCGGTGGCAACAGTGTCGTCTCTTGCCCACTGCAAAGGTTGTGCCAGTACTCGATGGTCGTGTGTAAACTACCGGCTTTGATTGACTTGCCCCGGCACGATCATTTTCGGTAGCGCGAATGGATCGCATTTATCCATTACAGTCAGGGACCCGATGTTCTCGGTTTGCAGACGCCGTCGTGCGAGGTTTTTGCTTAACTGTAGCATAGCCATCCTGGCTGTGGGGCCGACGGACATCTTTTCCGTTGTCTGCTTAGCGCCTTTGGCGCTAAACACAAAAAACATCGCCAGGATGCCGATGCGACGGGGACAGGGCCTGCAAGCGATTGGCGTGGTCTCTAGATTTCTTCGTCCATCAACGCTGACAATGCTTCTGCTAACGACTCGAAGGTAGCGAGCTTGATTTGCGGGCCATAATGAAATTGCGAAAGAATATTTAAGCCAATGTCTTTGTGTGGATCGGGAACCACCCGTATCACCGCCGCGACATCCTTCTCCGCCACCGTATCCATGATCTCCGCAAGATGGGGCGCTGCTGCCGGCTCCATCCGGTCAAGCCAGCGAAAATCGGTTAAGACGCGAAATCCGGGAGTCACCTCCTTCATCATCTCGCGGACTCGCAGCGCCACGGTTTCCACTTCTTTTTTCGTCACCTGTCCAGCCGCGCTAATTACCAATAGCCGCTTCGATCGATCGGATTCGACGGAATACATGGATGTGCGCGTTTAAATTCGCTGAGAACCGTTTCGTAAAGCTCGTGCGGGCGTTTCCCTGAAAGGGACTGCACACCCCACTCTACGCCCTTCCCTCACCGCGAGGGGAGAGGGTTAAGGTGAGGCGGGCATCGACATTAACAAGGTGATAGTATGGCATTAGAGCTGCCGCTTCCGATGCTGGTTTATCGGAACTTCGTCTTCTTTCGCCTGAATTTTATCGCTGCTGCATACGCTGCCAATTCTCCCTTTGGATCTCGCCAGGAAAATGTTCGTACCCGCGTCCGTCCTTTTGCCCCGTGATAGGTGACAGAATAGAACCGGCGCGTCTCGTAGCGAGAAACACCAACTACCGGCTGTTTCAAACGCAGTTTGCTCAGAATCCGCGACGGAATTGGCTGGCTGCGTTTATTGGGAAGGAGGCGAAGAACGCGATCGCGCCACCGATGCGCTGCCTTGAGCGACTCTTTCGAATGTCCGGCGAAATGTTTGCTGTACTCCTTTTTATTGCGCGTGATTGCCACCTGATAGCCACTTGGCAAAATGCGGATATTAGTAAACTCGCGATATGCTCCTTGCCGTTTCTTCATTCCGCCACCTTGCCACCGTCTTTGGAAAAATGGAAGAACGTCTAACGAAAAATCGATATTTTTTTTGGTCTGCGGAAATTGATGAAGCCATTCGCTAAATTTGAGCACGAAGGCTGGCAGCGTGTTGCCGGCAAATACGATTCGGTGTGGGCGAGCTCGACCCGTCAATTCATCCCACCACTGCTTGATGCCGCCGATGTTACTCGAAACAAGTCTGTACTCGACGTTGGGTGTGGCCCCGGCTACGTCGCGGCCGCGGCGGCCGAACGCGGCGCAACCTCGCGCGGCCTCGATTTTTCCAGGGAAATGGTCGCAATCGCACAAAAGATGTTTCCGCGGATCGAATTCTGCGAGGGGGATGCGCAAAATCTGCCTTTCACCGATGCGACCTTCGATCGCGTTCTGGCCAACTTCGCTTTGCTTCACGTGTCTGAACCGGAGCGCGCTTGTGCTGCAGCGTTCCGCGTCCTTAAACCCGGCGGCAAATTCGGCTTCACCGTTTGGGCGGCGCCGGAAGAGAATCCGTACGCGAAAATGATGAACGACGCCATTCAGGCGCACGCTGATCTCGAGGTCGACGTTCCAACCGGCCCGCCGCACTATTTGTTTTCTGGTCGCGAGGAATTTCGTCGGGCGCTGGAGCGCGTCGGGTTCGATGGCGCGTCAATGATTTTTAAACTCCATACCATTCAATGGAACGTTCTCACCGCGCGCTATCCAT
>QHPM01000107.1:17669-21374 GCA_003219095.1 Verrucomicrobiota bacterium | reverse complement strand
ATGCCATTCGGTCTGCGATCGAACGATCCGTTCGCCGTTATGCTCAAGATGACAGCTTCTCCATTCCCAAAGCAGCCTATATCATTGCAGTGAGTAAGACGTAAAGAGAGGACTATTGGCTGCTGATGACAGATCATGGACTCCAATTTGGAAAGACGATAACTCGCGGTTCGTAGTCTACGTCTCTAACTATACTTGTATTTGATTATGAAACTTCTCGCCATCATCCTTATCCTTTCCTGCGGTTCAAATGTCGGGTTCGCGGCTGAGAGAGACACAGCCATCACCGAGAACGAATTGGTTCGGCGAACCCAGGAGCTATACGACGCCATAGTTCCCGGCGATCAAGTTCCCTGGAAGAAGTATTTCGCCGACGATTCCATTTTCTCTGATGAAAAAGGACGCACCATGGATAAGGCCAAGCTCATTGCAGACATCACGCCGATGCCGGCCGGATATTCCGGGGCGATCAAACTCGACCATGTCCAGAGTCGGATTTATGATGACGTCGCGATTCTTAGTTACGACGCTAACGAGACTGAGGCGATTTTTGGCCAGAACCTCAGTGCGCGTTATCATGTTACCGATACCTGGCTGCGGCGCGCCGGTAATTGGCAGATCATCGCCAGCCAGGCGCATCGGTATTATGAAGATCCGAGCGTTGGGAAAACTGATCCAATGAAGTTCCCGGACTTCATCGGCAGCTATGAGCTTGCGCCCGGTCAAACGCGGAAGGTGTTTGCGGACGGTGACAGTTTGTTTGTCGAACGAAATGGGAAGAACGACCAATTATTTCCGGAAACATCCGAGCTTTTTTTCCGCAAAGGCATCGAAGGGCGAATCTTGTTTCGTTACGATAAGAACGGGAAAATCGACGCGCTTATCGACCGTCGAAATAATGAAGACGTTATCTGGCGCAAGGGTCGCTAACAATTAAGTGAAGCGGTTGTAGCCAGGGAGCGGTGGCGCTATAAGGGCCGGGTTGATTGCCTACGGGCGGAACACAAGCCAGTGGCCTGTGCGCCCAGCGGGGATTCGCCGCCTTCCCTTCAGACTGGATAGCAGCGGAGTAAAACTCCGCTGGGCGCACAGACTTGGAAGTCTGTGTTCCTTCAAAACGCCGACTCCGCAGGGCGTCGCTCTACCAAGGACCCTACCGCAGATCGTCGCAAAGCTGGCTTAGCTTCGTGATTTCTTTTGATAAACAAGATCGGCGGCGGCGACATCCTCTGCCGCTACTCCCACTGATTTAAATAACGTTATCTGATCCACCGATGTTCGCCCGCGTTGTTTGCCTGCGATCACTTCGCCGATCTCGATCGGTTCCTTGCCTGCCGCGATAACATCGCCGGATTCCTTGAGCGCCGCCTCGCGCGATTCAACATAGATCGTCGCCCGCCGCAATACTTCGTCATCCAACTCCCGCCAATTCGGCCGGGTCGCGCCGACGGCGTTGATGTGCGCACCGGGTGCGAGCCATTCCCCTCGGAGAACCGGAGTAGTTGCGGCGGTCGCGACCACGATTACATCCGCGCCGCGCGCAGCTTCTTCAGGCGACGTTGCGGCGAGCACCCTAAACTCGCGTGCGAAACTCTCAGCATTCCGCGGACTCCACACTCGCACTTCAGTAAACTCTCGCACCAGACGTAGCGCCTCGAGATGGCTTCGCGCTTGCACTCCCGATCCAAGGATCGTTAGCACTTTTGGATCGGCGCGAGCGAGTAACCTCGTCGCCACCGCCGACACCGCGGCCGTGCGCATTTCGGTAATGAGCCGACCATCCATCACCGCCAGCGGCTCGCCAGTCTCCGGGCGGAAAAGTAAAATCATCGCATGATGGGTATGTATGTCTTTGTTTTGTGGATAAAAGGTTACCAGCTTGGCCCCGAGCGCACGCCCACAGGCTGGCATGACGCCCAAGAAACCTCCATGTTCCGATACCGGAAGGACGGTTCGCAACGGTTGCAGGACAGCGCCGGCCGAAAGCTCCCGCAGCGCATCGGCCATGGCGGGAATCAAATCCTCCATGGGCAAGAGTCTTCGAATTTCGTCTTCGTCGAGAAAAATTGGAGAGCTTCGCATGGACGTTATCAGTGTAATACTCGACATGACAAAAGGCCCGTTTGCGAGCAATACCGGATCTGAAAAACTCGGTTTCGCTTTTCAGCTTTCACGATGGCTCGCCCGACAAAGTGCCTCACTTCAATCGCAGCCGAGAGATATCTAATTTGATGTTCTCACGCGCCTTTCGCCGTTCCTGGCGTGTTGCCCTAAGGTAAAGGATGGTTCCGGCAATTCCAAATGCGGCCGCGCCCGATCAAGTCGCGCACGAGATAATAGGCGCCGATCATTTGGCCGCGCCGTTCCGGTTCGCTGTAACTGACAATCAGGGCTTTGCGCGAGGTATCGCCAAATTCTTTCAAGCCGCGAATGAAGAAAGCGATCATCAGCGCGGGAAAGTTACGCGAGAAGAGCAATGCAATCGGGAACAGCGTGAACATTACGAAAGTAGTGACGACAAAAGGTTCGCGTCGTTGTTTATCGGCAAAGTAAGAACTAGGAATAATGCATAAGCTTGCGGCCAGCACTTCTATCGTAGTGAGCAGGCCTACTTGTTGCCCACTGGCGCCGGCGTAATCCATGGCGAAGATCACGACCCAGGCGAAGGGGATTCGTTCGCAAAAGCGAACCAAAATATCACTAAGCAACAACCTTCGCATCGGCGCGTCGAACTCGCGCAGACAGCGCAGAAAATTCCACTGCTCAGGCGTTGGCGCAGTCTCTTCACTTTCTTTTACTTCTTCGCGTAATTCCCGGAGGGCAATGAAGGTAGCGCCGGCGAGTAGGATCGAGATAATAAGCGCGACGCGAACTCCCGGGATCACGCCGAAGCGATCGATCAGGATTCCACCCATTAGCGGCGCGACCATAATTGGCACGCGCTTTATCACCATTTGAACCCCGATCCCCATCGAGTATCGGTTGGCCGCAACGGTGGCGCCAACGAGCGAAAAGGTGGCGGGGAGAGAGAAACAGGTCCATGACAGAAACAAGAACATTCCGGCGATGACTGCGCTCCAATGAGGAATGAGCAGGACGAGCGCATAGCCAGCAATCGAAACCAGATTGAAGGTGATGAAAGCGCGCCGGTGTCCCCAACGATCGGCGAGCAAACCTCCGGGATAGGCATAGATCGCGCTGATTAAAGTGCGCAGAGCATCGTAAAGACCAATGACGAAGAAGCTCGCCCCGAGGGTTTGGAGATATTTCGGAACGAAACGCATCCATAATTCCTCACCTGTTCCGATGACGAAGATCGCGACCAGGATGATGATGAGATTGCGTTTGAGCGCGAAAAAATCCGCGAACTGCTTCCCGCGACTTATTTCTGGTTGGTTCGGCGTTTCCATTTGACGTCAAGCGGGTGGAGAACGGACGCGAGCTTGAGATTTCGCTGACTTATTAGGCCGAAGCCGCCGAAATACAAACAGTTCGACGCAAGACCAGTTGCCAGCATAGTCTCATTCCTGATCACAATGGGAGATGATAGGATCAACAATCCCATCGCATGTAATTGTTCGCGGAAGCGCGGCCGGGTTTGCGCAGGAGATCCAAATCGGTTCGCATCGTGTCACCGCTGATGAACCGGTCGAATCTGGCGGAACAGACACGGGATCGTCGCCATATGATCTGCTCCTGGCTGCG
>QHPM01000107.1:0-17561 GCA_003219095.1 Verrucomicrobiota bacterium | reverse complement strand
ACTGATCGGGTCACTCACTGCCGAAGAGCGATCCAAGTTAATGGAAATCGCGGATAAATGCCCGGTGCATTGAACCCTTACTTCGGAAATCAATATCAGGACAAAAGAGAAGGTTGATGGTTGATTGAGCGCGGATTAATCTGCGCGTTTTGCAAGGGCGAAAGCTACCAACGAGAGCAATTGCAAGGCGACTGAGAAGATGACGAGGATAAGAATCGATTTCTCGTAGAGAATGCCCATAACCCAACTGCCGAGAAACCAGGCCACGCCGAAACCAGTATCGAATAGACCAAAACCAGTGGCTCGGACATCTCGGCGAAGCAGAGGCGCGATGACGGATTTCAGGAGCGAATTTTGGGCGCCCATGCCGATTCCCCAAAGAATCATTCCGCAAAGGACAACCCAGGATTGGCCGAAAAAGACAAGGGGCGCAAAAAAGGCGGAGGTGAAGAAGACGGCAATTAGAATAGGTAGACCCGCTTTATCAAACCATTTTCCGAAAACGAGGGCACTCACTCCGCCCAAAGCCATTGCTACGGCGTAGTAGATTGGAATAACTGGATCGGCGATCGATCCGCTTCTTTGAAAATGGTAGGCAATAAGGGAGAAATCGGCGAAACCGGCGGCAACAAAAGCGCCCGCAACCAAATAGAGCCAGTAAGAGCGCGAAAATCCTTTGGCTTCGAGACCATGACCTGCCTCTAACTCGCGCGGATTAGGAAAGAGACTGCTGGCGACGAAAACAATCGCGATAGTAAGGAGCGCGGAAACTAGCAGCAGCGCGAAACCGGTTCGATAGCTGCCGTGCCGGAATAGTACCACTGAAATGATGAGGGGACCCAAGGTCGCGCCTGCCTGATCGAATGCTTCGTTCAAGCCGAAGACCCAACCGCGGCCAAGTTTGTGACCGGCGAACGATAGCATGGCATCAGTAGATGGTTTGCGGATAGCGCGGCCGGTTCGCTCAGCTACGATCAGACCGGCGGCAAGCGGCCAGTTGCCGGCCAGAGCCAGTGCTGGAACTGCCAGCATGTTCACAGTGTAGCCGACAATAGTAACCAACCAGTATTTGCCCGTTTTATCGCTGAGGTAGCCGCTAAAGGAACGCACTGTGTATCCGAGCAATTCCCCGAGTCCGGCAGTGAAACCGATAACGGCCGCGCTCGCGCCGAGGTATCCCAGGAATTGCCCGGTGACGCTGCGTGCGCCTTCGTAGGTAAAGTCAGCGAAACCATTGGCAATACCGAGGATAAGAACAAATCGAAATGCAATCGCGGCAGTGAGTGACTTTTGCTGGTCGGGCACCGTTGCGTTCCCGTTCGTTATTCCAACTACTGCGGTGAGTCCGCCTGTTCACCCGCCGGCTCCGTATCATGCAGCCGACCGAAATCGACCGTAAGCTTTCTATCTCCTGACTCAGTATAGATTTCGACAAACCGTTCACCAAAACGAACGTCGCGCCAGTTATAATCCTGTTGGGTTTGTACCGCTGCCGGAATAACTGGGTCAATTCCGACGACCGAAGCGGTGAATAAGGCTCTGCTTGCTCTAAGCGATTCCGGCGTCTCGCCATAAAGTGGGCTTTGCTCGTCAATCGTATGACGAAGGGTGAGTGCAGCCGGAAAGGAAATAAGGCGGTCGAAATGCAGTTTCAAATTATAGAAATGTCTGAAGGTGTCGCCTTCCACAATGGGTTCATCACGAGTGAACATTATTCTGAATTCCGCTTCGACCATACTTTGCGCGCGCAGGTTGCCCACCCGTAACATTAGGGTAGGTCGCCCATTCAATGTTCCGATGACAATTGGTTTGCTGAATAGAATTCGCGCGGCGGGGCGGGAGAAGCGAACAAAGATCAAGCCGGTCATGACCGCGAGACCGAACATGCCATTGATGATCTCGACGGTGGTGACGATGTGGCCGTAAAGAGTTTGTGGATACCAGTGGCCGTAACCTACCGTGGCGAGGGTTTGCACACTGAAAAAGAAGGCCTCCAAGTAAGAACCGGGCGTCATACCCGCAATGCAATTGCCACCCAGGGTATAGAATTCTGCAAAAACGAGATTGATGACGATATAAACGCCCGCTATGAGCGCGGCGAACTCTGGCCAGCTCAAAGCCAATAACCATTGGTAGGTGTCGCGCCATTCCCTCTTTTCGAGATTAAGTTTGAGAAACTCAACCCGACCGGAGTGGACGGAAACGGACTTCGGCATTGCTCACCATGAAAGTAAAAACTGGAAAGTAAAAAAGAGAAAAGCGAGGAACAGGGGAGCAAGGGAGACCAAGTAGTCCGTGCTATTTACCGCCTTGAACGGAAAGTTCCCAGCGGTAGCCATCCGGATCGTGGAACCATAAGCCCATGTGTTTCGAGCCCGGAGCTTCCGGTCCGATCTCATCACCGGGATCTTCGATGTTGACTTTGTGTTTCTTCAAGTGCGCCAGCGCTTTTCTTAGCGTTGCCATATCCGGCAGATGGAAAGACATGTGATCAAGTGTTGACGGCGATGGTTTCCCTTTAAAGAGGGCGATAGTGATGTTGTCGTTGCCGACCGCAACACCGTTCTGGAAGTCGAATTCTTTGCGCAGTCCAAGCATCCGTTGAAACCATCGGGCGCTCTTCTTCGGATCACGTACCGCCAGCCCGAAATGCCCGACCACGCCAAGAACAAACGGAGTCTTCATCCTGCTATCGTATCGGGTGCGCCTGAAAGAACAGATGCCTTGTCCCCTGCAGCTAATCCAAGCGCTGCACCAGCAGCCAAACTAGTCCGGAAAGAATGCCGGCAAAAATGGAGAGGGCAATGGTGGTGCGCCGAGTGTGCCGGCGTTTGAACTCCGGCACCGGGATGTCGTCGTGAATGCGACTGGCCTCGAATATTACCATCAAAAAAAGCGTTACCACGAAGCCAACCACGCCCCATTTCAGCGCCCCGAGTATGGTATCGAGCATTTGCGTCTCGACTGTAATCGTGGCGTCTTCGGATTCAAGGAGGGCGCGTGGGAGCCTGGTTGCCGAACGAGGTGCCCTCGCTAGAAAGCCTCTCTTTATCTGCGCCCGCGCTACTACCCATTCGCCTCTCCCTTTGCAGGGAGAGGCTAGCGTGGGGAGTTCCTCAGCGCGCCACGTTATTCAACGCCGCAGCAGGACGTAGTAAAACACACCGCGTGAGAAATCAGAACCTTTAGTGCAGCACTGCCCGTGCCAGCAAATCTTCGCGGACCCAAAATGCAACGCGAAAATCTGTCTATGCGCCATTGCATTAGACGTTTACAGATAGATGGCGAAAGCTGTTCGATTGAAAATATGCCGTCATCAAATATAAGAAGTTTGTAAGCTTGTCCGACCCTTGAACGGCTCGAAGGAAACGCATAATCTCCGGAAAACGTTTTAACTTACTTGGAGTGAAATAGTTACAGGATTCGAGCTTACCCTGTAACAGAAGCCGACGTTCCTACCTCACATCTGCGTGCGGTTTTGCCGGTGTTCCAGCCGCGGCGGGTAAAGCTTTCTCAATGCTTTGGGCGAGGCTTTGAGCCGAACCGCGCCCCCAATAGTGAAAGAAAATAATCCGCGGTTCTTCGCCAATCATATGTGAATGGATAGCGACGATATTGATGCCTGCTTCTCGCAACGATTTCAGGGTCGCTCGCAATTCGTTTTCCGTAACCGCGAAGTCACCATCAACCACCGCATTCTCATCACTACCGGCAAATGCCGCCCAAGTATTCACCCCCATCGTGCTATCGATGCTAACGCCATGCATTTTTGCGGGATGCCCGAAGGTGAATTTGATCATGCCCTTGTTAAGTTCCCCGCTGATGTGAAAAATTTTATTCAGTGGATCGGCGGTAATTGTGTTGACGTCAGGCAACGCTGGCTTGAGGAAAGAATCGGCCGGCATTGGATGGGCGGTGCGAAACTCCCTGACTTTGTCGTAGAGAAGCCGGACCGAGGAGGCGATGTGCTCGATCGTGCCTTCACCTTCGATGTGCATGAAGAATACTCGGGGGTGGTCGAAGAAGAAATGATTGTGTAAAGCGGTAACACTGAGGCCGCTTTCCAAGGCCACGAACATCGCAAGATTAACTTCGTCCTCGTAGAGAACGGTATCACCCATGACCATGACTTCACTGTGCGTAGCCTTGGTGAATGCGGCCCAGGTGCTGAGTCCCATGAAAGCTGGTATTTTCCAGCCATCAACGGAAACTGCGATGTCTTCGCGTGTGAAACTGATTTTGTAGGCGCCCTCCTTTTCGTTGAGCTTACCCTTTAAACCCGTCAGCTGATCGATCTGCGCGGTGTTTAAGGTGGCGCCGGCGGCATTGAGAGCTGTTGCTATCAGGAATGAGACTATAATTTTCATCCTAACGAATCCTATCTTCCTATTCTCGAGTTGGCGCGCCCGAAAGATCATCCACTCTTCTCGTCGGGAAAATAAGGGTCACGGTTGTGCCGCGATTGACTTCGCTCGATACCGTAACGGATCCACCATGCAGATCGGTGATAGATTTGACCAGGGCCAGACCGAGGCCTGTTCCCCGTGGACTGCGCGACGAATCCACCCGGTAGAACCGATCGCATACGTGGGGGAGATGTTGTGGAGGAATTCCACAGCCAGTGTCTTCGACCGCCAGTTCGGTACGATCCGGTTTGGTCTTCGTAGCGATAGTAATTTTGCCGCCGTCAGGAGTGAAGCAGAGGGCGTTATCGAGGAGATTACTCAAAGCGCGATCGAACAACAGCGCGTCGGCACAGACGTCGCCGTCACCTTTGTTGGTAATGGAAATACCTCGCTCTTCTGCGATTGTCCGATAATAGGCCGCGATCTTTTCAATCGCGGGCCGCGCGGCAAAGACGCCTCGTTCGATTTGGCGATCAACTCCTTCGGCGCGCGCGAGAAATAAAAGGTTGTCGACAATGCCCGATAGTCTTTCGCATTCGGCGGCGATCGATTCGATGACGTTGCGATAGTCCTCCGAGGTGCGCGGCCGGGTTAAGGTAACTTCAGCTTCTCCGCGAATATTGGAAATTGGCGTCCGAAGTTCATGGGCGAGGTCGGCTGAGAACTGGGAGAGTTTGGTAAATGAATTTTCCAGCCGTGCCAGCATCTCGTCGAAAGCAGTAGCGACCGGCTGAAGTTCGCGCGGCCAGGTCGTCTTACCCACGCGTTCGTCAAGATGGGCGGGGCCGATGCGTTCGAGCGATTGCGTCATTTGCTGTAACGGCCACAGGCCGCGCTTGGTAACAGCGATCGCGATCATTGCCGATGCCAGGATTCCGAGACCGAGGGCGCCGCCAAGAACGAAAGCGAATTGAGTGGCAAACTGCTCGTCGCTCGACCGATCTTGAGCGAGTTGGATAATGTAGGGCTGGCCATCTGCCTCTTCGATTGTCGCCACCAGCGAAAATAATTTCTTGCTGATACGATAATTTTTCGGGCGGTAAATTGAATTCTTATCTTGTGGATCAGGAAAAGCAGACGGAGGCAAAAAAACGTTCATTTTGGGGGTTTCAGTGACGACGTAACCCTTGGAGTTCATCACTCGCACCCAATATGCCTCGACTTTGCTCGCGCGTGGGCTCCGTACTGTCGCGGTCAAACTGGCGAGACCGCCCGTCTGACTCAATTCGCCTCGCAAAGCCGATAACCTGTCAGCGAGAAATTCGTTATCTTCTTCAAAGGCGTGGCGCACTACGATCAAGTAAAAGGTTCCGAGCCCGCAGGAGAGAAGGAACGCTGCGGCCAGAGTAAAGAGAAGGACAAGCTGGGACGCAATCGAGCGCGGCCTAGTCGGACTTAAGAACATAGCCGACGCCGCGGATGGTTCGCACCAGTTTCTCTTTGAATGGATCGTCCACTTTTGCGCGCAAGCGTCTCACCATCACATCGACGACGTTGGTGTTGATGGGAAAATTAATATCCCAAATGTGGTTCGCGATTTCGTTGCGCGACACAACTTCACCGGCCCGCCGGACCAGGTGGGCCAGGAGCAAGAACTCCTTGGAAGTGAGGTGAAGCTGGGTCCCGCAGCGACACGCCTTATGCTTCCTAGTGTCAATCTCCAGATCGTGGATGCGCAGATGCTCGCATGCTTGTTCCACTGAAGAACGGCGTAAGACGGATCGGACCCGGGCCAGTAGTTCCGAAAACGCGAACGGCTTCACTAAATAATCGTCGGCACCGAGTTCAAGTCCTTTCACTCGGTCGCGAACACTATCGCGGGCGGTCAACAAAAGAATCGGTGTGCGAATCTCCTTTCTCTTAAGCGTCGCTACGATCGACCAACCGTCTCTCTTCGGCAGCATTACGTCGATGATGAAAAGATCGAAGGTCTTGGCCAGCGCCAGATCCAATCCGGCTTCGCCATCGGCTGCGGTCGTAACTTGGAAACCTTCTTCGCCAAGGCCCTTGGCCAGGTAAGCGGCGGTCTTCTTTTCATCCTCGATCAAGAGAATTCGCATTTAAATAAATCGACCAATCATGCGCTATTGAACCGCTGGACGCATTGTTTTTCTTCCCGGCAGCTTGACTTCAGCCGGCGTCTCGGCGGTATAGTGGCGGGTTATGTCATTGCTCTTTGAGACGATTCAAACAGAAGGGTTGGCGGAAATTTCTTATTTGATCGGAGACGACGAAGAAGGCATCGCGGCGGTATTCGATCCGCGGGTGGATGTTGAAGTTTATCTCGAGTTGGCGCGCGCAAAAAATGTTGCGATTACGCATATTTTCGAAACCCATATTCATGCCGATCTCGTTAGTGGTGCGCGTGAGCTTCGCGGCCGAGTTGAATCGGCAAAGATCTACGTCAGCCATGAAGGCGGCGCACACTACGGATTCGAAAACGAAAAAGTACGCGATGGCGACAAGTTCACCCTCGGCGCCGTCGTCATCACCGCGCGCCATACTCCGGGTCACACGCCAGAGCATATGTCGTATTTATTGGCGGACACTGAACATCCGGAAATCCCGTGGGGCGTTTTGAGTGGCGACTCCCTTTTCGTGAACTCAGCGGGCCGCCCTGATCTGCTCGGTGAAAAAGAAACCGGCAAACTCGCGGCCCAGCAATTTCATACTCTGCGCGATTTTTATATGACCCTGCCGGACAGCGTGATCATTTATCCGGGACATGGCAGCGGTTCGCCATGTGGCGCGGAAATCGGCGACCGCTTGAACAGCACAATTGGCTACGAGCGACCGCTTAATCCCTTTCTGCAGTTTAAGGACGTGGAATCATTCACCCGTTTTGCAATCTCCACCGCGCCGCCCATTCCGAAATATTATCCGCGGATGAAAAAAGTGAATGCGGAAGGCCCCGAAGTGCTCGGCGGTTTACCCCGAGTCGCCGGGCTGCCGCCGAAGGCATTCAAGAAAGCGGTCGATGAAAAAGCAGGCATTCTTATCGACACACGTCTGATGTTGAGCTTTGGCGCCGCGCATATTTCGGGAGCGCTGAACATCGGAGGTTCGCCCATGCTTTCGACCTGGGCCGGGTCACTTCTGGATCCGGAACAACCGATTTTGCTCGTGCTGGAAAATGATGATGATCTCGATGAAATCGTACGTCTGTTCATTCGCACCGGTTTCACCAAATTCGCCGGTTATCTGGTCGGTGGAATGAAAGCATGGGACAACGCCGGTTATCCATTCGCCCAGGTTGCGCAGATGAGTGTGCACGATTTAAAAAAGGCGGGCCGCGAATTGCAAATTCTCGATGTGCGGTCGAACCGCGAGTGGAAAGGCGGCCACGTTCCGGATGCTCGCCACATTTTTCTGGCGGAACTGTGGAAACGATTTGGCGAACTGGATAAATCGAAGCCGACCGCGGTTTACTGCGCAAGCGGATATCGCGCAAGCATCGCCGCCAGCATTCTGAAAGGTGAAGGCTTTGCGGATGTGCGCAATGTCCCGGGGAGTTGGCACGCCTGGAAAGAAGCGGGCTATCCCGTCGATCGCAACGCCGCCCAGGAAAAAGCAGCCTAGTTTTCGCGGGCGCCCATGATCACGCGGGAGAAAGAACCGCCGAATCTCGAGATGCCGTTCAGCGCGCTGGAGGGTTTTGTTACGCCGAACGAGCGATTTTACATACGCTGCCATTTTCCGATCCCGAGAATCAACGAACGCGATTGGCGTTTGAAAGTAGAAGGCGAGGTGGCGCGGCCATTCGAGGTGACGATGGATGACTTACGCCAGATGCCCACGCAGACGGTCACGGCCACACTAGAGTGCGCTGGTAATAGCCGCGTCTTTCTTGTTCCGAAAGTAAAAGGTGTGCAATGGGAGCTTGGCGCTGTCGGCAACGCGGAGTGGACTGGCGTGAAACTGCGCGACCTGCTGCAACGTGCCGAGATGGCGAACGAGGCGCGAGAAATCATTCTCGAAGGCGCGGATAACGGCACGATCGCCGAGCCACCGCGTCCCGCTGGGAAGATCAACTTCGCGCGCAGTTTGTCGGTGGAGAAAGCAATGGATGACGTACTGCTTGCTTATTCCATGAACGGCCAACCACTGACGGCCGCTCACGGGTTCCCCCTGCGTGCAATTGTTCCCGGTTGGTACGGAATGGCGTCAATCAAATGGCTCCAGCGGGTCATTGTCACCGATCAACCATTCAATGGTTACTACCAATCGATTGATTACGCCTTCTGGCAACGCGGGGAGAGCGGGCCGGCCCTTGTTCCATTAGCTGAGATGCAGGTGAAAGCGGAGATCGCACAACCCGAGAACAACGAAGTTATTCGCGCGAATTCAAAGTATCTCGTGAAAGGCGCGGCCTGGACTGCGGAAGCTATCATTACCAAAGTGGAAATCAGCTCTGATAACGGCAAGTCGTGGCACGAGGCCACTCTCCAAGGGGATGCGACTGAAAATGCGTGGCAACTCTGGGAGTTCGAATGGCAGACTCCGGCTCCAGGCAATTACATCCTGACGGCGCGCGCCACGGACTCACGTGGTCGGATTCAGCCGATGGAACGCGATGCCAACGGCGGCACCTACATGATCAGCCATTGTTTGCCGATCGAAGTGGAAGTGCGCCTGTAGGCGCGCTCGCCGGCCGCGGCATCGTTTCATTCTCGCACAAGCCGCGGCCAGCGACCGCGGCTACATTTACGCGCTCTTTTCGATCGGCACGCCGACGCGATTGCCCCACTCCGTCCACGAACCATCGTAATTCCGGACGTTATTTAGTCCGAGCAGATAGGTGAGCACAAACCAGGTGTGGCTGGAGCGTTCGCCGATGCGGCAATAAACGATGGTGTCGGTCTTCGGACTGACGCCGCAACCCTGCACGTAAATTTTCTCCAATTCGGCTGCTGGTTTGAAGGTGCTGTCATCATTCACTGCAGTCTTCCAAGGCACGCTTTTCGCGCCCGGAATATGACCGCCGCGGAGTACGCCTTCCTGTGGATACTCCGGCATGTGCGTGATCTCGCCCTTGTACTCACCAGGGGAACGGACATCGACCAACGGTTTGCTCGCTTTACTTTGCGCCAGAGCTTCGTCCGCGAAAGCGCGAATTTCCTTATCGTAACGTCGCTTCGGCACCGGATAATTTGCGCGCGGATATTTCGGTGCCTCTCGCGTCATCTCCCGGCCTTCTGCCTTCCATTTGTCGCGGCCGCCGTTGAGAATCTTCACCTTATCATGGCCGAACAATCGAAAAGCCCAGAGAGCGTAGCACGCCCACCAATTCGATTTGTCGCCATAGAAAATACAGGTCGTTTCGGGCGTGATGCCATTGCGGCTGCACAGCTCGGCGAATTTGTCTGGCTGAATGTAATCGCGAATAACAGGATCTTGCAGGTCCGCTCGCCAATCGATGTGAACGGCGCCGGGAATGTGTCCGGTATCGTAAAGCAAAATGTCTTCGTTTGATTCGATGATGCGAATGCCGTCGTCCTTCAAGTGTTGCGCTAGCCAGTCGGTTTCCACCAGCGCTTCGGGATGCGCGTAATTATTTGAGGCCATACCAGCACGTCTACGTCCGAGCGAAGCCAGAGGCAAGCCGGCAATAGCGAACTTTAGGTTCTTACCTTTTCTCGACGCGGTGTCAGCAGCAGATCGCGCCCCACCAGGTAGAGCAAAACGCAGAGCGTAACGAAGGGAATCAGTGCCAGCAGGTCGCAGGACGGGCCTTCGAAAAAGGGATTGTGTGCCGTGGCCCATTTCTCGAAGGCATCGAGCCGGTTCTTCATCGGGATGGCGAGGAAGGCGAAAAGCACGCCGGCGAGTGTCCCGCCGGCGATATAACCGGAAGAGAGGAGAACGCCGTTGCTTTTGTCGCCTTCTGCTACGAGTTGATCTTCAGTGAGATCCGCTTCGGCATGTTTGCGTCGCGTGTAACGATCGACCAGCCAGCGCACCATCCCGCCGACGAAGACCGGCGCGGAGGTCGAGATGGGAAGATAAACGCCAACGGCGAAGGCGAGGGCGGAAACGCCGGAAAGCTCGAGCACGATGGCAATGAATACGCCTAACAAGACCAAACCCCACGGCAGTTGGCCGCCAAGGATTCCTTTGATGATGTAGGAGACGAGCGTGGCTTTCGGCGCGGTGAATTTCTGCACCCTCGAGCCGTCCGGCCGTTTCTCGTAAACGCCGTTGATGCCGGGATCGGCAAGATAAACCGGCACGCCGTCGTTGTTCACGAGATAACGACCAGCAGGGCCGTTGTCGGTGTTGGTTTTGTGGTAAACGAAATACTCGTTAGGATCGGCGCCGGCTTGTGCGCCGGACAGGCGCTCGTGTTTCGGTTGGCCATCGCTGTCTTTCAAGTAATCGGCGGGATTGACGTGAAAGCTCGAGGGGAAAGCGAAATCCTGGTCGCCGGCGACAGGAACGTAAACCGTGCCGGATTGATTCAGCTTCATTAGAATCGGACCGAGAATTATGCAGGACGCGAGCGTGCCGATCAGGATGGCGATCTGTTGAGATTTCGGCGTCGAGCCGACGAGGAAACCAGTCTTTAGATCCTGCGAGATTGTTCCGCCGTTCGACGACGCGATGCAGACGATGCCACCGATCGAAAGCGCGGTGACAAAGTAGGGCGGCGCAGTCCAACCGATGATGAGAAAGATGAGACACGTCAGCAACAGCGTTGCGATCATCATCCCTGAGGTCGGACAGGACGATGAGCCGACTTCGCCGGTCAGCCGTGACGAAACGGTCACGAAAAGGAAACCAAAGGCGATGATGAGAACCGCGCCTAACAGGTTAAACCGCAGATTTAATTGCGGCGCGATCATGATGACGATGAGCAATGCAATGATCCCGCCCATCACCCATTTCATCGACAGGTCCTGATCTGTCCGCGGCACGTTGTCGCTCGCGACATCGGAGCCGCGCAGGTCCGAGAGTCCGCCTTTTAATCCATGCCAGATAAGTGGGATTGAGCGAAACAAACTGATGATGCCGGCCGCGGCGACCGCACCCGCGCCGATGTAAAGAATGTAGCCCTTCTGAATCTGCTCGACCGACATGTTGGCAATCGTGTGCGCAGTTTCCGGTGGGAGCGGCAGTGTTCCGGCAGAGCCGAAATATTTGATCGCCGGAATAAGGACGAGATACGACAAGACGCCGCCGCCCATCATGAGTGCGGAGATGCGCGGGCCGATGATGTAACCGACACCGAGCAGCGCGGGATTGTTCTCGAGCGAAATGGACGCGCCTTCGAATGGCTTCGCGAAAATTTTCTCCGGCACTTCCTTCATGATTTTGAAGATCTGCTGCAAACCGTAATAGATGAAGCCAATGGCGAAGCCGCCGATGATGATCTTGCCGCCGCTGACCGCTTCGTCCGCTGCGGCGCGCGCCACGGCATCGCCGGCGTGGGCGGCGTCGCGCGATTCCGGCGACGCGGCGGCTTTCAACACTTCCGCGCACGCTGTACCTTCTGGATACTTCAAGTAACCGTGCTGCTGCACGATGAGCGCGCGGCGCAGCGGAATCATCATCAGGATTCCAATCAGCCCGCCAAGAATCGCGACCAGCATGACGCGCGTGATTTCGAGATCGAACCCAAGAATCATTATCGCAGGCATTGTCACGCCGAGACCGAAGGCGATTGATTCGCCGGCCGAGCCCAGCTTTGAAAACACGCGGAAGATCGTAATCGAGATTACCGCGACAGGAATAGACGCACTCACCGTCAGGCCTACTTTGAGGACGAGATAAAGTGAGGACGCGCCGAAGACCATCCCGAGCAGCGTGCCGATGACGAGCGGTAACGGCGTTAGTTCCCGCAGCCGCGCGCGCGGCGGAATGAACGGACGGAAGCTGGCGAGAATCGGGTTCACCGGTTGCAGACCAACGATGTCCGGGAACTCGTTAGGCGGATTGAGCGGTTGCGATGTCGGCATGGCGTGCGCCTAACGAATAGTTGCTCTGCGTTGGCCTAGCGAGTCACGTCCTTCACGCCGAACGCCTCGACGCCATTCGCAAAATCCAGCGATAAAGGACGAACGCGATCAGCGCAAAAGCGATGCCGCCAATGATTTTACCGGCGAGTTCGAATCCCGGACCGACCACTGCCAGTGGGGCGTCCTTGCCGGAGAAAACGATGATTGCCGAAATCACCACACCGATAATACCTTCGCCAACAATCAAGCCGGACGCTAGGAGCACGCCTAGCTGCTTGGCCGCCTCCGGCTTGGGAATGCGGTCTGCGCGCCTATCAAAGAACCAGCCGGCAATCGCGCCGACGACGATCATCAACGTGCTTTGGGTCGGCAGATAAATCCCGAGTCCCAGAGCCAACGGTGGAAGGCTCATGTGTTTTGTCGTGCGCACGAGAATTTCGTTCACGAGAATGATCCCGATGCCGATCAATCCACCGATTCGGATCAGGCTCCAATCGATGTCGGCAGCAATCACGCCCTGCGCCAGCGACGAAATGAGACCGGCTTGAGGCGCCGGCAGTGGGTGTGGACGAAGTTCAGCGCCGGGCGCCCCGACGAATCCATATGCATGATTCACGAGGTCAAGCACCGGTGGAATGACAAATGCGCCAGCGATGACGCCAAGAACTAACGCCACTTGCTGCTTCCAAGGCGTCGCATTAACCAGCTGCCCGGTCTTGAGGTCCTGTAAGTTGTTATTGGCAATCGCAGCAACGTTAAAAACGACCGCGGTGGTAAAGAGCGCGAATGCCATGAGCGATTTGCCCGCCTCCGGCCCAACGTAAGGCTTCACGCCGATCACCAGTAACAACGCCGCGCCGATCACAACCAAAATGCCAATTCCAGACAGGGGACTATTCGACGAACCGATTAATCCCGCCATGTAACCGCAGACCGCGGAGACAAAAAAGCTCATCAATACGATGTAGACGACGCCACCGATGATGAGTGTCGGCAAATGCGCGCCAAGTCCGCTGACGTTTCCGAAATAGCCTAGTAGCCATCCGATTGGCAGCATGCAAACTAGCGTGACAAGACCAACAATGCCGATCGGAATATCGCGTTCGGTAATCGGCAAAGTATCGGCCTTACCCGCTTTGCGCGCGCGCGACGCAGCCATCGCGCCAGCGAGCCCGCTCGCAACTGGCTTCACCAATTTCAACAGCGTCCAGATGGCCGAAACGCCGATCGCGCCCGCTCCAACGAAGCGCACCTTATGACTCCAAGTACTCTGCGCGAGTTGGGCCGCTGCGGTCGTGACATCCCCGGCAATCGCCGAGTAATGTGGCACGCCCCAGCCCCAGCCGATCAACGCACCAATGAGCATCGCAATTCCGACAGATAAACCGACCAAGTGCCCGATGCCGAGAAGAGCGAACGACAGAAAGAAATCATAACCGCTCACTGCGCCTCGCTTCCCAATACGAAAGGTCTGGGCCACATCAGCGGCGAATAGTTGCGTCTGAACGACAACCGCAAACACCAAGGCAACGATCGATCCCCACAGTACCGCCAGCAGGCCGGCCCTACCATGTTCAACCTCCGAAGCATGTTCGGAGCCGCCGCTGCTCCCGACCTTGAGTACTTCAGCACATGCAACGCCTTCCGGGTACGGCAAATCGGAAGTTGTGACCAACGCGCGGCGCAGCGGAATCGAATACATCACGCCGAGAATTCCGCCGAGTGCGCAGATCCAAAATGACGTCCAAAACGGAAACTCGGTCCACCAACCGATCATGATCAGGCCCGGCAACACGAAGATAATTGACGATAGCGTCCCGGCCGCCGAGGCGACCGTTTGCACAATATTATTTTCCTGGATCGTCGCATCCTTGAACCCGCGCAGGATCGCCATCGAGATAACCGCCGCCGGGATCGAGGTAGAAAAGGTAAGGCCGGCCTTGAGACCGAAGTAGACATTGGCCGCCGTGAACACCAGCGTGATGATGATTCCTATGATTAGCCCGCGGACGGTAAGTTCCTTGCGCATATTCGCTGTGATGTTCGCTGATCGACGCGAGCGGAGGATAGTGTGGAATCGCCGGAAGCGTCAAGATGGCGTAGCGCTCGCCGAATCAGAATCTTTCAACGCCGGTGGCCATGCAGGATAACAGGCAGCGAACGTAGCAGAGTAATGATTCGTGCTTCTACTGCGAGTTAACATCTGAGTGTTGCACATGCAACACTCAGGTGTTAACTCTGTGTTTGTCAGCTCGTTGGTGATTCTAACCTCTTTTACGGGAGGGCGTGGGAGTCGGAGTCCCGCCGAAAAGATGTTTCAAACTGCCGCCGACTTTCTCGATTAATGAGGGCGGCGGTGTTTGTTTCGCTTTGCCAAAGCGCCGGCGCAGGCGCATTTGAAACTCGATCGTGGCCATTGCGTTTTCATCAAGCGTGACATTTTGGGTGCGGTCCGGATAATTCTGGAGGCGGGCAGTAAGCACTTGATTGCCAGCCGGCAAAGCAACCGTTAGCGGTGTGAACCCAAGCGAAATTGTGCCGCAAAAAATTTCCGCCCCATTTGGAACACTCGTGATCGTAACTTCGCCGTGGAAAAACGCATACTCGACCGGATGAACCTCGCCGGCTTGCAACTGGACCTCGGTCCGGCTATCCGGCCAGCCGTCCTTGTGAAAAAAAATTGTGTAATTTCCCCCGTGAAGCTCTTCGGCCGTACCGGGAGATGTGCCAGTCCGTAACGGCACGGAAGCCGGGGCGGCCTTATTCGCGATAATCCCTGGATAAACCGCGAACGTCGCGCCCACTGGTTTGGTCGTTAATTGCAAAGCCGCTGGTTGGTCGGTGACCGACCGCGGTGGACTTGCGATTATGTCGACTGTAATCGGCGTCGATGCGGCGGGACTTATTTCCGGACCGGGCGGACTTACCTCTGGCGCGGGCGGAATTACCGTTGGCGCGCCTTTCGTCGTTTCGATCGCATAGCCTGGTGTTGGCTGCGTTTTCTTTAGATCTTGGATCAGTTCGGGCCGCGAGGGCCAATGCTGAGTTAAGAATACCGCGGCAGCTGGACCAACCAACGCAATCAACGCCACCACGCGCGGTCCAGTTCTTTGCCAGAAAGAAAGTGTGGCGGGAGTGCCGCCACTCGCGTCTTCTATGTGCTGACCTTCCTCGTCCTGCATTTCGCGAGGAAAACAGCAGAGGTCATGCCCCTTGAAAGGGGCGTCCCAGCACGTGGATAAACCGGGCTAGAAGCGTTTAATTAAATCTATGGGCGAGGCAGATTGCCCATGAAACACGCTACACAACTGGAAAAGAATTCCGGATTCAGGTGGCTCGTGTGTTTCGTGGGCTACAGATTTATTAAAACCGCTTCTGGCAATTCCCCTACTTGTGCCCGGCTCCGCAGAGCGTCGCCCTACCGAAACTTGTCGCGAGCAGATTGGCAGGCCGAGACTCCGTCGAGCCGAAGGCTGGGGAAACGACGTGGCTCGCTCACTTTGCGCGCGTTGCGTAACCCGAAAGCGACTCCAGGCAATTCGGTCAAGGTTTGTCTGGTCCAGTCGAAACAAAATGTCAGAACATTTGCGGCGAAGCTGTCATCGCCGGTTCCGAACGCTCGTACTCCTTGATCTCAGCCAGAAATGGCTCCGCAAATTCCTTGAGCTTTTGTTGTCCGACGCCCGCGATTTGCGCGAATTCGCTTTTAGTTGGTGGGCATACCCGCGCCATCTCGCGCAGCGTTGCATCGGAAAAAATGATGTAAGCGGGGACATCACGCTCATCGGCAATTTTTCGCCGCAGCGCGCGCAAACGCTCGAAGAGTTCTTCGTCGCATTCGATCTCGCCCGCCCGCGGGGTGCGAACCTTCTTCGTTGGTGCCTCGATTAGCTTCGTTAGCGTGATCGGTGTCCGCTTTCGCAGAGTTGTCATTCCGGCGTCGGTCACACTCAAAGTCGCGAATTTCCCCGGCGCCGCTTCCACCAAACCGAGACGCAACAATTCACGCCCGATTCTTTGCCATTGTTCACGTTTCAAATCCGCGCCGATCCCAAAGGTCGAGAGCTGATCATGTCCGCGCTTTTTGATCGCGTCACTGGTGCCGCCGATCAGCACTTCGACGACGTGATTAAGTCCAAATCCAAAGCCATGCTTCGCCTGAATTCGATGCACGCAGGAGAGAAATTTTTGCGCCGCGATGGTGCCGTCGAATGTCTCGCGCGGTTCCAGGCAATTATCGCAGCCATTGCACGAAACCTCTCCTCGCTCCATCGCAGGTGCTGTAGCGGCAGCCGTGTCGCCTGCATAAAGACGAGCCGATGCAGGCGACACGCCTGCCGCTACAGAAGCCGGCGGCCAGGTTTCGCCGAAATACCGCAGCAACGTCGCGCGCCGACAATGGCGGGTCTCTGCATACGCGATCATGGTGCGCAATTGTTCATGTGCGATGCGCTGCTCGCTTTCGCTCTTTTCTTCGATGAAGCGCCGCTGCTTTACTACGTCGCCCACGCTGAAGAGCAGTACGCACTCACTCGGCAGGCCATCGCGCCCCGCGCGTCCCGTTTCCTGATAATATCCTTCGATGTTCTTCGGCAGATCATGGTGAATGACGAAGCGGACGTTCGGTTTATTGATACCCATGCCGAAGGCGATCGTCGCTGTGATTACCCGTGCGTCATCGCGCAAAAACGCTTCCTGGTTGCGTGTGCGCTCCCTAGATTCCATCCCGGCGTGATAAGGGCGCGCCTTGATCCCATCTTTCGTTAGCTTTTCCGCCAGCGCGTCGGTTGATTTGCGACTCGCGCAATAAACAATGCCGCTCTCGTTTGGGCGCGTGCGGATAAAATCAAGCACTTGCTCGTAGGCAGATGACTTCGCCAGTACGCGATAGGTCAGATTCGGTCGATTAAAACTCGCGATATAACAATGCGGATGACGAAGTTTCAGTTGCTTGATAATGTCGTCGCGCACTCGTTCGGTTGCGGTCGCGGTCAGCGCCATGATTGGGACATCGGGAAAGTGTGTCCGCAATTTTTTCAATTCCCGATATTCCGGGCGGAAATCGTGGCCCCATTCACTGATGCAATGCGCTTCATCGATCGCGATCTGCGCAATGTTCCAATTGAGCGCGCGCTCCAGAAAATTCTCCATCATCAGGCGCTCGGGTGCGACATAGAGCAAACGAAATTGGTTACGATCG
>QHPM01000029.1 GCA_003219095.1 Verrucomicrobiota bacterium | reverse complement strand
GCTTTTTTTGGCAATGACTTCTCACCTCTCCACTTTTCACTTCTCACGCCTCTTCTGATCACCGATCACTATTCATTATCCCCTACGCCCTTGCCCTGCCCACGGGCCTTTGTCAGGATCTCAACATGAAACAATTTTTTCTGGGCTACCTTCTTCCCGCGTTGATAATTCCGTCGTTGTCAATGTCCCAGACCGCACAACTCACTGAACAGTTGGGGAAAACTGTTCTCTACGGGGATATCGCTCTGTCTCCTGATGGTTCACACGTCGCATGGATCCAGTCTACCGCCGCGACCACATCGAAACGGGCCCACATCCTTGCCACCTCCGGAAACAAACAGGCAACGGAGGTTAACGCTGGAATGACAGGCGAAAGGGTCGACGCCGATCCTGCCTGGTCGCCCGATTCCAAAACCCTCGCCTTCTTTTCCAGCGCCGGCGAGAAAGATCAGAGGCAACTCTGGACTGTGAATGCTGATGGCTCCGATCCTCGAAACCGTAGCCAGCTGAAAGGATACGCAGCGCGGCCTCGTTGGTCGCACGACGGCAAACAAATAGCCTTCCTTTACGTAGAAGACGCGGGTGGCGGCGGCCCTTTAATGGCGGCCCCCGCCAACACGGGTGTAATCGATAGCGCGATTCACAACCAGCGGATCGCCGTTCTCGACCTTCCTACTGGAAAGCTACGCCAGGTGTCCCCAACGAATCTTCACATTTACGACTACGATTGGTCTCCCGATGACAAGAAATTTGTCGCAACCGCCGCTCCTGGTCCTGGCGATAACAACTGGTGGATCGCGCAGATCTACATGTTCGACATCGCAAAGGGCGAGGCCATCTCAATTTACAAGCCTTCGCTCCAACTAGCCGTTCCACGTTGGTCGCCGGACGGTAAGTCTATCGCCTTTATTGAAGGCTTGATGAGCGATGAAGGATTTCATGGCGGCGACTTGTTTACTATCTCAGCTGCTGGCCACGACATTTTGAATCGCACGCAAAAGCGCAAGAGCTCAGTCAGTTCTCTCTTTTGGCTGACGCCGGATCGCATCCTTCTCACGGAAATAGTCGGCGGGGAAAGCGCGATCTCGGAATTAACGCTCGGCAATAATTCGGCGCGAACGATCTGGAAAGGAGCGGAGCATATTCATGCCTTCGGCAATTTCCCTAACTTTGCGCTCTCCACGGATGGAAAATTCGCGGCTGCGGCCCGCAACACCTACGAAACGCCACCTGAAATCTGGGTTGGACCGACTGGCGAATGGCGTCAGCTAACGAAAAATAATGCGGCTTTATCTCCAAGCTGGGGCAAAGCCCAGAACCTTGAGTGGACAAACGAGGGGCTGAACATTCAGGGGTGGCTTGTTCCGCCCAAGCAAATCGAGTCCGGTAAAAAATATTCGATGGTTGTACTCATCCACGGCGGTCCTTCCAGCGCAACAATGCCGGAGTGGCCGGCCTCATTTGGGATGGCGCGAGCCATCATCGCGGCTCTTTCGTCACGCGGGTACTATGTTCTGCTGCCGAATCCTCGTGGAAGTTATGGTCAGGGAGAAGAGTTTACTCGCGCGAATGTGAAAGACTTTGGAGGCGGCGATCTGCGCGATATCCTGGCGGGAGTAGATGCCGCCGTTGCCAGGTATCCCATCGACCCTGCGCGACTGGGCGTGACCGGTTGGAGTTATGGCGGCTACATGACGATGTGGACGGTCACCCAAACGAATCGTTTTCATGCCGCTGTCGCCGGCGCGGGAATTGCCAACTGGCAAAGTTATTACGGCCTGAACCTGATCGACCAATGGATGATTCCATTCTTCGGTTCGTCGGTCTACGACGATCCCGCTGTTTACGAAAAGAGTTCGCCCATTCACGATATCAAGAAGGTAAAGACCCCGACACTGATCATCGTCGGCGAACGCGACGCTGAATGTCCCACTCCGCAATCCTACGAATTCTGGCACGCTTTGAGGACGCTTGCTGTTCCGACCCAGCTTGTGGTGCATCCTGGAGAAGGCCATCTCTATCTCAAACCGGAAAATCAAATCGATCGCCTCGACCGCACGGTGGCATGGTTCGACAAGTATCTGAAGTAACGTCTTTCTCAGCCCATTTCTAAGATAGCGCGCACATCCATCGTAGGGCGGCGTCAAGGAGCGGCGTTCTCCAGACCGCCGACTTCACTAAACGGCGATTTGGAAATCGCCGCTCCTTGTTTCTCCGTTACAAACGCATGGCCGAGTCGCGTGTATTCAGTTGCAAGCAAATCCCCAAGCCGACGCATTCCCTCCGGGAGCGCCTTTGTTTCTTACATCGCCCGCCTGGAACCGTCTTTCTGTTTTTATGACGAATTACGGATAAGTTGCCGAGTTATGAAGAACGACAAAGACAACGTCCAACTCAGCGCCGTGGAGGATCACAATGGGATACTAACGATTCGTGGCGGTGGCCCTCGCCGAGATTGGAATGGCATCCATTATAAACAAGGGATGTCTGCCAAAAATGTGGGCACGACCAGGCTATCAGCCAACATTGCAACGATCCCGCCCAGTGGCGTCGCCGCCGCCCATATTCATGTCGGCTTCGAGCTCATCCTTTACATCCTCGAAGGAAAAGTCCGCCACGAATTCGGACGTGGACTCAAACAAGTGTTGGAAAACGAAGCTGGCGACTTCATTTATATCAAACCCGGCGTGCCCCACGAAGTCTTCAACATGAGCGATACCGAACCGGTCGTCGCCTTCGTCGCCCGCTCCTCCGCTAACGAGTGGGACGACATTATTCCTTACGATCGCAGTCAGCCGACTTAAAGGCAAAGCCGCTACAGTCGCTAACTTTTCGCTCGCCCCGAACCGGATACTCCGCACACTCTTGAGAGCAAAATGCGCGTGGTTTGATGTCAGTCACCTTACAAAAAGACAACAGATCTGTTCCCGCCGCCAAGGGGATGCCAGTCGAAGAAATACGCCACGGTTTTCCAGCGCTTGCCCGCATTCATAACGGTTATCCGGTCGCATATTTCGACGGGCCCGGTGGCACTCAGGTACCGCGGACAGTGGTCGAGGTGATGAATGATTATCTTTACCATCACAACGCCAATACGCACTGGGCCTATCCTACCAGCGAGGAGACCGACGCGATCATTGACTCTGCTCGGAGGGTGTTGGCCGATTTTCTGAACGCAAGCCCGACCGAAATCGTTTTCGGCGCCAACATGACTACCCTAACTTTTCACCTCGCGCGCGCTCTCGGCCGCGGCTATGGACCTGATGACGAGATCGTGGTCACCGAGCTTGATCATCATGCCAACGTTGCGCCGTGGCGGACACTGGAGAAAGAATCCGGCCTGAAAGTACGCATGGTGAAAATGATTCCTGAAACCGGCGAGCTGGATTGGGAGGATTTTTCCCGTCAACTAACCCGACACACCAAATTGGTCGCAATTGGAGCGGCATCAAACGCGCTCGGCACTATTAACGATGTAAAACGCGCTGGAGAAATGGCGCACTACATCGGCGCAAAAATTTTCGTCGACGCGGTTCATTACGCACCGCATGAGTTAATCGATGTGCGAGATTGGAATTGCGATTTTCTCGCCTGCTCCGCCTATAAATTCTACGGCCCGCACATCGGAATTCTCTACGGTCAGCGCGATCTGCTCGATTCGCTTGATTTCCCAAAATTGATCCCCGCGCCCGATTCAGCGCCGGAACGCGCCGAGACTGGCACCCAAAACCATGAAGGAATTACGGGCGCGGCCACGGCGGTGGATTTTCTCGCTTCGCTCGCTCCGGGGCCAACGCGGCGCGGAAGCTTGCATGCTGCCTTCCGCCAGCTTCACGAACGCGGCGAGGCATTAACCACACAACTCTGGAATGGGCTGCGGGAAATAGAGCGTGTCCGACTTTACGGGCCGCAAGTCGGCGCAAAGCGCACCCCGACGATTGCATTCACTATAACCGACGTACCATCGATAGAGGTGGCTAAAAATTTGGCGGAACGCGGAGTTTTCGCCTCCCACGGCGACTTCTACGCCATGACGGTCGTCGAACGGCTGGGCCTGGTTCCAGACGGACTTG
>QHPM01000028.1 GCA_003219095.1 Verrucomicrobiota bacterium | reverse complement strand
CGATCTATTTCATCGGCTCAGCCATCTCGTGGTGCCGATGAAGCGACGGACGGATTCGAAGGAAAACTTCCAGCCCGTACCCAACCTCGTCGCCGTAGTAACGATCCAATTCATCCGGCCGATGATCGATAGTGAATTGCGCCCCGAGTCCGACATCAATGCCATCGCCATGCGTGAAATCATGCACGTAGCCGAATGACGCGGCATAAATGGGGAAGATTTTCTCCAGATCGTTGCCGCTGAGCACGAGCTCGTGTCCCGATTTTTCCACGCGCTCGAGCCGGGTGTAAAAGGTGTCGCGCCGGTACTGAAAATCGGATTCGAGCAGGAACGATTGCGTTTTGCCTTCGTGGGTATCCTCGTTTTGGCCCCAAACGAACGTTGTTGCCCAGTTCGTGTCGTGGCCCAGCGCCTTATTATATATGATCGAAGTGGTGGTACGGTGGCGATTCGCCGTCGGCTCGAGTCCCTCCGGGCTTTTCAAATAGCCATGCGAAAATTGCAGGGCAAGATCTGGCGTCGGATTCCAGGAAATACGTCCACTGGCGGAATCGAAGCGGGGCCGATCAAAATCGTAGCGGTCTTCATCCGGCTCGCGTCCGGTGAAAACGCTCCCCTCAATTTTCACGGTGCGCCAGACCAGCCCGGCGGTGGCAACGCCAAACGTGACGTGCGACGAATCCTGCCAGTGATGGCCAAGTGGCGCATCCGGATCGTCCATCGCCGAAATGCGATGCATGAAAGTGGGCGGGCCGAGGGCAGGCTCGCCGGGATAGCCGAAATAAATGTAGCCCGAAAAATCGGACGTAAATTTTTGCGAATAGGTCAATGATAGTTCGCTAAACAAATCATGCGGATGCTGTCGGTCGTGCAGCGGTTGGTCGTGCCACGATTCGCCCGATTGAAAGAGCAACGGATATCCGCGGCCACCTTCGGCGAGGGGATCGAGACTCATCATCAAGCGCACGCCGAGTTGCGAGTTGTCGCCGAGCGGATGCGAGAACATTCCCATCAGCCAATTTGGCGCGTCGATGCGATCGTCGCCGCGCCGGGTGCTGACATTGGTGTACCGCGGGAAGATCGCACCATGGAGCATGAGCATGTCCTGACCGAACATGAACATGCGTCCGTACATCGGCGAGGAATCGGGCAGCCAGCTTGTGCCCGAACCTTCGCGCGACATCGGGTCGGCCAGATTCACGGATGATTGCATTTTCATTTCATGCATCGCGTGTCCTTCCTCCATGTGATGATGATGCATCGATTCGCGGGCGGTTGGGTCAACCGCCCCCACCTTGGCCGAGTCTTTAGCTTTCGATTTCTTAACCGGCACCAATTCCATCCCACATTTGGGACATTTGCCAGGATGGTCCCGCACCACTTCCGGATGCATTACGCAGGTATATTGCGTGGCTTCCGGTTTCGAAGTCTGTGCCGGAAGCGTGAAACCACTCGTCGCAATTAAAATAAGAGTTAAAATTTTTTTGAGCATTGTTGAAGGTGCGGAATACCTCCGCCGGTTTTTCACCGGCGGAGGCTTCCGTTTAGTAGCCCATGCGCTTACTTAGCGCAGCAGTGGCTGCCGTTGCAGCACTTGGCGCCGCAGCAGTCAGCAGCCGGCGAAGTCGCCGTTGCTGTGCCGATCATGGCCAGGGCGGTAATAATCGTCAAAAGGTACTTCATTGAGTTCCTCCTGTTGAATTTAATTACATCTCGCTCACGCGTGAGCGAGCCAACGCGAACAAACAATCAGGCGCGCGGCGGTGGAACAGGAGGGCGGTCGGACCGTGATGGTGAACCAGCGATTTCGCCGACAAGTTTTTCGCCGTGATCAGGCGGGGAAACAAAGGAGAAGCTGGAAGTGGCGATAAGGGAGAGACAAAGGTTGCAGGCCGCGCAACCTTGCCGGTCTTGCGATTTCATCGGCTCGCTGCCGCCACAATGGCCGCGCTCCCCCGCCATGTGTGCGCAGCAGCTCATCCGATGCTGTGGTGGTTGCGGCACTTCACCGCGGACAGGCAGGCTCACGGCGAAGATCGACGAAGCAACGATCAAGACAAAGCAGCGCGATAACGCCGTGATCACGGTGTGGAAGCTAACACTTCACCAGCGCGAATCAACGCGACCCCGACTTGCGCTTTAGTGAAAATGAATTCGTGCGAAAATCAGGTGGATGAAATTTTTGCTTGGTCTTGCTTTGCTCGCATTGGCAGTCCCACGGGCGCATGGACAAAGCTTAGAGATCGTTAGTCCGACTCGTGCGTCCACCTTCGCCCATGGCGACGCGATTTTTCATCAGATCGAACGCGACCATTCAACTAACGAGATGCTCGCACGAGTAACATTTAGCAATTATCCCTACGCTGGTGATGGCGAGCCCCGTCGCGACGAGACATTCGACTTTGTTTTTCCGGGTCTGCATTTCGAAGCGGCACGAAATGAATTTGTCGCCCGCAACCGCCATCAGGTGCGCATTCCGATCGCGGGGTTGCACCTAAATTTTCCATACTCCGGTTACAAGCTCGAACCGAACGCGAAAATCCTTCTCGTAAAACGCAGTGGTCATGTCACCGCGGTATTGAATGGCACGACGCAACCGCGCGGCGGCGGACGTTGGGTCCAAATCGACGACAATTGGTCGTTGCAGAATTTGCTCGCGCTCGGTTTCGAAAAATTGACGCGTTAAACGTCGTCGCGCCCCAAGGCAGCGGAGGGCGGGGCCACATTTCCGGAAGTGACACCTTCGGGCGGCACGACGTCGGGAACGCGATCTGGAAGCGGGGATTTTGCGGCAGAAAAATCCGGTTGTTTGATTCCCGTTGCCATCAGCATCGCGGTGAACAGGAGCGCGGCTGCCAAATAATATCCGGCGGCAGGAACGTGGAAGGAGTGTTTCGGGTCGATAAACCAGGCGAATGTCCACGAAAACAAAAATGGGCCGATGATGAAAGCGATCGAGCGCAGGCTGCTGATCGCGCCCTGCAATTCGCCTTGTTCGCGCTCGCTCACATGGTGGGTCATGATTCCTTGCGCGGCGGGAAAGGAAATATTCCACATCGAAATCACGGGAATCGACGCAACGTACATCGCGCCGTTGCGGGCGAGTCCAGCGATCATCATTCCGAGCGCGCCGAAGAACTGTCCGACGTAAAGGGTCCGCCGCTCGCCGAGCCAGCCGACGATTCGTCCGGTCAGGCCGCCGGAGATCACTGCCGTGCAGACACCGACGACGAAGAGTGATTTAGCGATGCTCCACGAATCCCAGGCGAAGCGATAAATGGCGTAGAGCGCCCAAATCGCGAAAATTTCGTGCGAGACGTAGGCGAGAAATTGGATCGTCGCCAGTTTCCACAAATCCGGATGGGAGCGCAGCAAAACGAGCGACCCAACCGGGTTGGCGCGGCGCCAGGTAAATTCTTTGCGTTGATCGTGGCGCAACGATTCCGGAACGAAGAAAAACCCGTAGAACCAATTCAACAGACTGAAAGCGGAGGCGACCCAAAATGCCATGCGCGGATTAGTGTTGCCGACCAACCCGCCAACGACTGGGCCGAGAGTGAACCCGATGCCAAAGGCAGCGCCGATCAACCCGAAAGCTCCGGCGCGTTTTTCCCTGGGAGTGACGTCGGCGATGTAGGCCATCGCGGTGGGAATACTGGAAGCGGTGATCCCGGAAATGATGCGGCCGAGAAAGAGCCAGCCAATGGTAGGCGCGAGCGCCATCACGACGTAATCGAGACCGAGCCCAAGGCTCGATAGGAGGAGCACCGGGCGCCGACCGATCCGGTCAGACAAAACTCCGATCACGGGCGAAAAGAAGAACTGCATCGCCGCGAAAACGGTCAGGAAAATGCCGTTCCAATCGGCGGCGCGTTTCATGTCGTTGTTCAGAAAACTCAGCACCAGTTTCGGCAGCACCGGTGCGATCAGGCCGAGCGCGAGCATGTCGAGGACAACGGTGATGAAAACGAAAATGACGGCGGCGTGGCGCGATTTCATTGCGGATTGAAACAGCTAT